>JAAXXA010000852.1 GCA_013334735.1 Bacteroidota bacterium | reverse complement strand
GGAACTTACGATGCAGATACATGGATGAATTTGCTCGAAGAGGAAAAAATTTCAATTTGGTACACAGCGCCAACTGCCTTGAGAATGCTGATGCGAGAAGACAGCTCTGTTTTTAAAAAACATAATTTGCAAAAATTAAAATATATATTTTCGGTAGGCGAACCGCTTAATCCTGAAATCATTTACTGGTCGCGCGATTTGTTGGGCAAAGATATTTATGATACATGGTTTCAAACGGAAACAGGAAGCATTATGATTTCTAATAAACCCGGATTGCCTGTAAGACCTGGTTCTATGGGAAAACCATCGGATATACTCGAAGCTGCTATTATTTCTGATGAAGGAAATTTTCAGCCTGATAAAGCGCTTGGCAATTTGTGTGTAAAAGCCGGATGGGACAGTATGTTTAAAACATATCTGAATAATGAAGATGTGTATCAGAAAAAATTTAAAAACGGTTTTTATTATTCAGGCGACCTTGCATACCGTGATGAAGATGGCTATTTCTGGTTTGTTGGCAGAAATGATGATGTAATAAATACTGCAGGACACCTCATCAGCCCGTTCGAAATTGAAAGCGCTTTATTGGAAATTCCCGAAATAGCAGAATCGGGTGTAATAGGCGCTCCCGATGATATTTTGTTTGAAAAAGTTGTTGCATATATTCGTTTGCGTGATGGTTTTTTATGGTCAGACGATTTGGAAATGAATATACGATTACGATTGGCAAATAAACTTTCATCCATAGCCACACCTCAGGAAATTAAGGTTATTGAAGAAATTCCAAAAAATAAAAGCGGTAAAATTATGCGTCGTGTACTAAAGGCATGGTACATGGGCACTGACCCTGGAGATATTTCAACCTTAGATGTGTAATACCGATAGAATAATAGACCCTCAGAGCCGACCCCCATCCTGAGGAGCGAAGCATCACGAAAGACGGGACGTGTCGAAGAGTGGCTATTCGGTCGACTTCGACTTCTCCCTCAACTAATGTTTCTGGAGAATCGGCTCAGCCTGACCTCATAAGGCTGTCTTTAAAAATTCAAAACAGTTTCTAAGCCTCCTCTTAAATCCGAAAACCAAAAAAGTAAGTATAAATACTTATTTTTTATCCAAATCAAACTTTCAATATTACTCTAAAAAAATACTGTTTTTAATAATCATCTGATTAACAAGTATTTTACATAATAATAAAAAAATAAAAAATACGTATTTATACTTACGTTTTATTCAAATATAATTTATAATATTGCCCCCGAAAGTGAATTTAACTACTCTAAATATTATAAAGACTACTCTTAACTACAAAATATAAAACAATGAACAAAACAAAAACTTTATTTTTATCAGTATTGATAAATCTTTTAGCAGTTACAGGAGCATTTTCGCAGATCGCCATTGACTCTATTGGCAGTCAGCCGGATTCTTCCGCAATGCTTGATATTAAAGGTAATACGAAAGGTTTGTTAATTCCGCGAATGACAAAATCTCAACGAAATGCAATCGTATCACCTGCTACAAGTTTATTAATTTTTCAAACAGATTCAATTCCCGGGTTTTATTATTACAACGGAGCTGCATGGGTTTTACAAAGTTCAGGCAATACCTCTTATCTCAAAAAAATAACCGATACAGCTTATGGCACGCACACTTTTGATACTCTTAAAACCCAAAAAGCAGAA
>JAAXXA010000243.1 GCA_013334735.1 Bacteroidota bacterium | reverse complement strand
CACCACCACCGCCACCTGGGCCCTGACCTGACGGATATTGCCCTCCTCCTCCTGCTCCCCATACTTTTATGCTTAAAGAATTAACATTTGCAGGTACTGTCCAGTTTAACGGACCACCTGTATAGTTAAGAGTTAATGTTGTTGGAGATGCCGTTGCTCCAAATGTAAAATTCATTGAAGATGTGGCGGTACAACCTTTGTTATCTGTTACTGTTACAGTATAAGTTGCGCTGCTGTTGGCGCATAGTGGCAGAGGGTTTACAATTGTAGAAGAGCCTGATATTGCTGACGAGGGACTCCATGAATATGTATATGGAGTTGTCCCTCCCGAACCTGTAACAGGTCCAATTGTAGTGGCGTTCGGACATATTGAAGTATTTACATTTGCCCCTGCATTGGCTATAAGAGTGGTTACTGTTACTGCAAGACTACTTGCGCTTCCTAGCCCGCAACCATTGCTGGCAGCCACGCTTATATTGCCCGAAATTGCGCTACATGCAAAATCAACAATGATTGTGTTAGTTCCCTGACCTGACATAATTGTAACTCCTGATGGAACAGTCCATGTGTAAGATCCGCTTCCTGCAATAGAATATGTTACGCTCGCTTGCTTAGGATAAACGGTGTTCAAACCTGTAATACCTCCCGGTGTGTCGGCTAGCGGGTTAACACTTACCTCAATGCAACTGGTAGGGCTTATTTCACATAAATTTGATGCGCGGACACATATATCTCCCGAGATATTTCCGAATAATACCGTGGCTGATGTGGTTCCCTGACCTGATGTTACTGATGCTCCGGCGGGTACTGTCCAGACATATTTTGTTGCGTTTGGTACATTAGTAATGGTATATGTATGAGATGTGTTTGCACAAAATACCGTTACATCTGTTGTTATAAGGCCCGGATCCCCCAACGGTACACTAATAGGTAACCAGCAACTGCCGTTGTAATAATTTACTTCATTGCAGTCGGTGTTATATATTTGCAATCCGGTAGAAGGTGAAGAAATTGCATCTCGTTGATTTGTATTCATATTTGGCATTCGTAATCCTTTTGTAGTGCTGCTTACATCTAATATTGCAGAGCTTGCCGGATTTGATGTTCCTATCCCGACATTTCCGGTTTTGCTAATTTTCATTCTTTCAATATTGTCCGTTTTCATCACCCACGATTGAGCATCTGTGGTACCAATAAAATTAGATGATGTATCAGTTCCCGCGTTGCCGCTTGTTGACCATCCACCGCTGTTGCCTGTCGCAAGTCTAACCCATTTGGAAGAGTCCCAATAATAAAATCCGGGAGTAATATCACCGGTAGTAGCAGAATCATATACCAACAGGCTATTTGCAGGATTAGTGATAGGAAAAGATGATGTAGTATTTGTAAGAGCAACTCTTGGTATCAGCATACCCTGATTCGTGGAACTAATATCAAGCATAGCTGAATTATCACCAGAAAAACCGTTAGAGTTTATGGCTACGCTTGCATTTTGTGCGAAACATTCAAAAGAAAAAAAGAAAAAAATAAAATATAAAAAGAGGCAGAATAAACACTTTAATAGATTTATCGTGAAAATTAATTTGCATTTTTTCATCATTATATAATTTTTTTAGTCATGAATATTTCAATATAAATTTATATACAAACTATATATTTGATCTTATTACTTATCCTAATTATTTTTTATTTCTGAATTACCAGTGAATTATAATTTGCCCATTACCTGAACGTATTCCTGAGGTAAGGGTTGTAGATGTTAATGTTCCAGCCCATGATGAGCCACCTCCACCACCTCCTCCGGAACTGCCACAACTAGTACCTCCAACGCCGCCATTATATCCACCACCACCTGCACCACCACAAGCACTGGAATTTCCTCCAATTCCTAATGCTCCACTTGCAGTGCTGCCACCTGCTCCACCTGTTCCACCGGAAGAGCTATAGCCAGAACTACCCCCACCTGCTCCTCCAACAATTATCCGATAGCTCAAAGTAGTGCCTCCATAACGCACATCCGATGCACCACCACCGCCTCCTCCATTATAATTAGAATTATTATAAGCACCGGTACCTCCACCGTTATAACCACCAATACCTCCACCTAACGTAGTGGCGTCTGCACCTTTACCTCCAACGTAAACTTTTAACACATCGTTAGGAGCTACCGTCGTATTACCGGCTACATACCCTCCCAAACCTGCTGCATATCCAGATGAGTATCCTATTCCGCCTTGAGCGCCCCATGCCTCTATCTTTATACATGTAATACCTGCTGGTACTGTAAAAGATTGTTCTCCACCCGGAGCAGTATATGAAAATGTTTGTTGATTTGAAAGTGATTGTTGGGTAAGAGTCATTGAACTTGTAGCGGTACAACCATTAATATCCGTAATAGTAACATAATAAGAAGTAGGTGTGCCGGAAGGAGTAGCTGTTGGATTTGCTATATTAGAACTGACGGAAGGATTCCATGCATAAGAATACGTTGGAGTTCCACCTGATGCCGTTGGTGAGCTTCCCAATGTTACAGGGCAGGCTGCTGACAAGTTTGGTCCTGCATTGGCTGTTAGATTCCTTGTTACGCTCACAGAACTTGTCGCGGTACAGGAATTAGCATCTGTAACAGTTACAATGTAAGAGGTTGGAGAACCACTACATAAGACTATAGGGTTTGCTATTGAATAATTGGATAATCCCGAAACTGGACTCCATGAGTAACTATTATATGGTGTTTGACCTCCTGTAACCGTTGGACTACTAATTGTAGCGCCACTAATAACACCGGAAGTTGTAACTGACAGTAAGGATCCTATGGTTATTGTCAGATTACGAGGTTCGCTTGTTCCGCAAGTACTTTGAGATGTGACAGATATAATGCCTGATAAAGCATTACAGGTGTAAGTCAATGCAATTGTCGAAGTACCTTCTCCTGAATATAGTGTAACGCCGGTAGGATATGTCCAGTTGTAGGTACTTGCATTTGCAACCGGAGATATAGAATATGAAACAGCGCCACCTGCCTGACCAGGAACAGCAGTTATAGGTCCTGTTATAGGTCCAGGAGTTGCCGGTGCGTTATTTACTGTTATCGCCAAAGCGCTTGGGCTGCTTGTTCCACAAGCGTTGCTTTGTGTTACGCTTATATTTCCTGAAATATTTCCAAAAGTTACAGTAGTGGATGTTGTTCCCTGTCCGCTTGTTATAACGGATCCGGCAGGAACAGTCCATAAATACGAAACTGCTCCTGAAACGGCAGCAATAGAATAAGTAACACCGCTCGCATTTGCACAAACACTTGTTGAACCTGTAATAACTCCCGGTTGTGTAGGAATATAGGCGTTATTAGTATTCCAAGGTACCCAGCTATTGCCATCATAATAATTAAAATTACGACAGTCGGTGTTGTAAATTATCAGTCCTGAAGCAGGAGATGTTATGAGATTTCGCTCATCTGTGGTCATGCGGGGAGTAAGCATACCAGCCTTTGGGTTCATACCTGTTACATCAATATCTAACATTGCTGAGTTATTGGCATCATTACCATTTATATTAATGGCTATGCCTTGAGCAGAGCAGTAAAATGTTAATAGCTGAAAGTTGAAGGTGATTAATAGGAAGAATGCACTTTTCAACATAATATTCATATTAAAACTGAATTTATTTTTTATCATAATTTTGATTATTTTAGTTAATTAAAGCGTATAAAAACTTTTTTAATTCTATTAATAATATACACAAATATCAACGTTTAATAGTTTGAGTTCTGTCAGGACCTGTAGAAACAAAGGAAACAGGAACATTAACTGATTTTTCAATAAAATCAATATATTTTTTAAGATTATCCGGCAA
The DNA here is from genome assembly GCA_013334735.1 of Bacteroidota bacterium. Taxonomy (GTDB): domain Bacteria; phylum Bacteroidota; class Bacteroidia; order Bacteroidales; family CG2-30-32-10; genus JAAXXA01. The sequence goes on along the minus strand of JAAXXA010000243.1, from coordinate 1,389 downwards.
ATTATTATATGAATTAATTCCTTCGAGCGACTGTTTCCATCCATCTATTTCTTTGTAAACGCATGATAGTTCATTGGAGTTTATTTCAAAAGGTATGTAATCAATAAGGTTCCCTTTATAATTATAATTCGTACAAACAGGTATCTTGTCAAAATCACATAAAACATCCGATTTCATCATTATTAACTGACTTACGCCATTAAGCATAACAGAATATTTAAGAGCCGGAATGTCGAGCCAGCCACATCTTCTGGGGCGACCTGTTGTGGATCCGAATTCATTTCCGGTTTTTCGTAAAATTGCACCGGCTTCGTCAAAAAGTTCAGTAGGGAAGGGACCGCTACCAACCCGTGTACAATAAGCTTTGAAAATTCCGTAAACCTCGCCAATAGTTTTAGGCGATATCCCAAGACCTGTGCAAACTCCCGCGCAAACAGTATTTGAAGATGTTACAAATGGATATGTGCCAAAATCAATATCCAGCATCGAACCCTGTGCGCCTTCAGCAAGAATGGATTTGTTATCATTCCGGCAGTTGTTAATAAAAACTTCGCTGTCAATAAATGGAATATTTTTTATAACATCTATAGCCTCAAACCAATTTTTTTCATAGTCATCAAATAAATCTGAATCAAGCCTGTATTCAGAATAATCGAATTGGAGATTATTGATAATATTAAGATGTGTATTTTTAAGTGCTGTATAAATTTCCTTAAAATTTGCTTTTTCAATATCACCAACTCTTATACCTATTCTTGAAACTTTATCAGTATAAGCAGGACCTATACCTTTAAGAGTGGAACCAATTTTTGCTTTTCCCTTTGCGGCTTCATTTGCGGCATCTAACAGGCGGTGTGTAGGAAGTATGAGATGAGCTTTTCGTGAAATAAGCAGGTTCTTTTTGACATCAATATTTCTTTCGGCAAGTTTTTTTATTTCCTTATTCAGAATAACAGGGTCTATAACAACACCATTGCCAATAATATTAATCTTTCCTGAATGAAAAATACCGGAAGGAATTGTGTGTAAAACATGTTTTGTTCCATTAAATTCGAGCGTATGTCCTGCATTAGGCCCACCCTGAAATCGCGCAATAACATCGTAATGCGAACTAAGTACATCCACTATTTTCCCTTTGCCTTCATCGCCCCACTGAAGTCCAATTAATACATCAACGTTCATAAAGTAATTAATTAAATATTTAAATTTAAATTCAGTTGGCAGTTTTCAGTTGGCAATGAATTAATCGTTTGCAAACTGCTGACTGCCGATTATATTTTATCTTGTTAAAAGGTTAGATTCTCCATGTTCATTACATTTACCATAGAATGTTAACGAATTGTGACTTATTTCGATATTTAATTGTTTTTCAACCGAAACTTTTATTTC
>JAAXXA010000851.1 GCA_013334735.1 Bacteroidota bacterium | reverse complement strand
CTTATCAGTTTCTTGATCCCTTCAATTATCCTGTCTTCCGTAGCATCATCTGCCGAAAAAGCATCCATTTTAAGAAAGTCAGCTTTTTCTTTCAGAAGACCTGAATCGGAAATATAACTTTCAACAACAGTAGGCTTATCTAATGCTGTCCATGAATTTTTGGCAATTGTAATACCCATTCTGCTTAAATCGGGAAGCATCTTTTTAATAGCAGCAATGGCTTTTTCACCGGTTTCTTCCCAGTCATCGCCGTCTGTGCCATGAAATACAAAAATGTTGTTTTCTCTCGCTAATTGTTCTTTTTCAATAATCTCCGCTACCAGCTCATAAGAAACATACACGCTTGTCCCTCCAGCAACTGCCGATTTGTAATAGGTGTAAAAATCTTTCACTTCTTTTGCTTCTGTATCATGAAGTATAAACCTCACCTGAACATTGTTCTGATACTGATACATAAGCCAGCTGTATATTAATAAATGTTGTGTAACTATTGCCTCTGTTGGTTTTCCCTGCATCGAACCGGAATAATCACGAATAAAAAATACTACTGCCTGCGCTTCAAAATCTTTTTCTTTCGACATAATGCGATAAATCTTATCCTGAGGATTTATTATTAAATCTTCTATCGAAAAATCTTTATCTAAGCTGATGTTATCAAGTAAAATATTTGTTTCCAGAATTTTTTTAATAGTAGCTTTTTTATCTAACAGTTGACCAAAGCCTCTGTTTTTATCAGTTAAATCGTATTGAAATTTTGTAAGCGAAACTTTTTTCCCTTTAGTTTTAAGGTTAGGAAGTTCAAACTTTTCGGTGAGTATTTTTCCAAGATCAAAAGCCTCGGACGAAATATCATGTTCTGCGCCTTCGCCACTACCGGCGCCTGTTCCTTCGCCTTCACCTTCGGTAGGTTCGAGCACTTGTTCCCCAATAACTTCGCCTTCTTCGCCTTCGCCTGAGCCGCCGGTTTCGTCTTCCTGCTCGGTAATGGAATTATCGTGATAAAATTTTGGCTCAGTGGTGGTAGGGACTACAACAATTTTTTCTTTTTTACCTTTCTCGGGTTTTATAAATTTTCCTATTCTTATTCTTCTCGGAAATCCATCTTCTTCACGCTTTTTATCACGTTCAAGTAAATCATCTAATGTTTGTAATGCTATTGAAGGTTTTAATTTATTTATAGCGCCTATAAAAAGAGTCAAATCGTTTTTATCGTACAATCCTTCTATATCTAATCTTTCCGAAACACGGTCATTATTTTTATCTTTAAAACGGTTATAGTGTTCCATCTCCCGCTCAATAATAGCAAGCCGGTCAGCGCTAAGCCCCTGCTTTTTTAAAAGTTTATATAGTTTAAAAATATTTTCTTTCATTTTATTTAATGCTCTGTAATGGATATAGAACGCTGATGACGCGGATTGTTATGATCAAATATGATTTTTGTTATGTTCATTAAAAAAATATTTTTGCTTTATACATTATTTTTCAAAATTTAATTGAAAGTTTTAAATGTCCTCCTAATCCAAGTTCAATAATTCTTTTAAGTGTTGAAAAACGAACTTCTTTTATATTGTTTTCAATCTTGGATATATAAGATTTAGTTGTCCCCACTTTTTCAGCAAGTTCTTCCTGCGTCATACCCTTCTCTATCCGGGCTTCATGTATTAAAGCTCCGATTTTAAAATTTTCA
>JAAXXA010000850.1 GCA_013334735.1 Bacteroidota bacterium | reverse complement strand
GAATTTCTTGATTGATATTATAGAAATACAAAAAATACAAATATTAAATTTTATTAAAATGGAAAAAAAAGTTTTGATTTTAGGTGCGGGATTGGTAGCTCAACCTATTATTAGATACCTCTTAAGTCAAGGTATTAAAGTTACTGTGGCATCAAATACACCTGATCGCGCAGATATTATGATTGATGGACATGTTAATGGCGTTAACATAAATTGGAGCATTGATGACAAAGAAACATTGAATGATCTTATTAAAAATAACGATATCGTTGTTAGTCTTTTACCATATTCTTTCCATTTGTTGGTAGCAGAATATGCCCTTTTACACAAAAAGAATATGGTAACATCTTCCTATGTTAAACCCGAAATGCAAGCCCTTGATGCTAAAGCAAAAGAAGCAGGTATAATCATTTTAAATGAACTCGGTTTAGACCCCGGTATCGACCACATGTCTGCAATGAGAATAATTGATAATGTTCACAATAAAGGAGGTAAAATAAAAGAGTTTTATTCTCTGTGTGGTGCATTGCCGGCTCCTGAAGCAGCTACAAATCCTTTTAAATATAAATTTTCATGGAGCCCTAAAGGTGTTGTAATGGCTGGAAATAATGATGCTGTGTATTTGAAACATAATAATATTGTTGATATTCCAACACAAGATCTGTTTAAAAATCCATTTAAAGTTAACTATCCTGAAATTGGACAATTGGAAGTTTATCCTAACAGAGATTCCGTTTCTTACAAGGATATATACGGCATTCAGGAAACTGAAACTATTTTTAGAGGCACATTCCGTTTTAATGGATGGTGCGAAACCCTTGATGCTATTAAAAGACTCAATCTCATTTCTTATGATAAATTAAATCTGAAAGGTAAAACTTATGCCGATCTTGTAGCTCTCCTTATAGGTGAAAATGATTCAAAAAATATTAAAGAAAAAACTTCAAAATTTCTTCAAATCGACGTTAATTCATACTCATTGAATGCTATCGAATGGCTTGGATTATTTGAAAATATACCAATGAATAGGGTGGAAGATTCACCATTTGAAATCACATCCGATTTGATGATCGAAAAAATGCAATTAGGAAATGAAGAACGCGATATGGTTGTGATGCAACATACTTTTTTAGCTTCTTATCCTGACGGAAAACAAGAAGTTATTCGCTCGCGTATGCTTGATTTTGGAAAACTTGCTACCGATACTGCTATTGCCAGAACTGTAGCCTTGCCAGCAGCTATGGGTGTTATGATGATACTCGAAAACAAAATAAATGTTAAAGGCGTTTATCGTCCTGTAATCCCTGAAATATATAATCCTATTCTTGATAAACTTGAAACCATGAATATTAAAATGATAGAAGAATACGGACTTCCATTATCCGAAAATATTAAATGATAAGTATAAAATAAATATTTATTCTTACTGTTATTAGTATCTTGGCTTATAAGCTTTGGCATTTTTTGTTTTACCAATAACCAATAACCAATAACCAATAACCAATAACCAATAACCAATAACCAATAACCAATAACTAATAACTAATAACTAATAACCAATACCCAATAACCAATAACTAATTCTTTATGAGCAAATACGGCAAATGGTTAGGTGGAGGTTTAGGCTGGGCTCTTGGTGGACCTATAGGCGCAATTATGGGTTTTCTTGCAGGATCTATGTTTGATAAT
>JAAXXA010000849.1 GCA_013334735.1 Bacteroidota bacterium | reverse complement strand
TAAATTTCCGCATTTTGTTATTCATTATTATTTTGGGCTAATACCGAGTTGCTTTCATACGTGCAATTTAATTCTTAAATTTCAATGAAAGCAGTTCGGCATAATACCAAGTAAGCATTCAACTCAATATTGCATCTTTGAATGCAACTTGGTATAAAGCCCAATTTTCTTCTCATTTATTAACCCACGACCTAAAGGTCGTGGCAATTTATAATGCTCACACTTATTATCGACAGGCAGGTTTTGTTTTAATGATTAGCAATGACAGCAAGAGTTACAGAAGTGCAATTTTGAGAAATCTTAATCTACATTTAGCTTAATGCAAAGATTTGCTATAAGTTCGGAAACTTTATTTATTCCTTTAATTGGAGAATTATTTATTTCGTTGTAAAGGGCAAGCGAAATATCTTTTGTCCATAAAAATTTTGCATCACGCACATTTGTTGATTTTTCGATATTTTTTATAGCCTGTATAATATGGTTAGTAACAACTTCAGGAATTGTCTTGTCTTTAGCATTTATTTTTATTTTATTAACCCCGGAAGCTGCTTTTCCTTCTTTGATATCAGCCATAGCATCAGCTAACATATAGGGCCACCCTATTCGTGAAAAAATATTAAAACCCGCAAAATGAAAACGCGCACCCTGATAATTTTCGTTGTAAATACATAATGTTCCGGTAATAATATGATATGTAGCTATATTCAAATCGGAAGAACCGGTTTCAGGCATTTTTTGAATCAATTTAGCGCATTTATTAGATTCATCAAAGGCGAGTGTTTTCAATCCTTTTTCGTACATCGCAATAGCTATAATTGAATGAGCAAGGAGTTTGGTTTCTTTCCTTACATTACCAAAATCAAGGATATTATTTCCTTCGGCAATAGCATAATCAGGCTGATCATTAGCAATCCATAAATATCCTAATAACAAACGGATAGTTTCTTCCGAAACTACAGTATCCTCATAATGATTAGTTGTGTTAAATAAAAGAACAAGAGGAGGAATTGCATTTTCGGAAATAGTTTTATACGATTTATACCTAAGATTTGATTTAAGTAAATCGTATTGCTTTTGTTCAGGGTTGTTATTTTTACACGAAAATAAGGTTGGAATAAAAAATAAAGTAAATACCAGAAGCATCGTCTTTACTGATAATGAATGGTATTTGTATATTTCAGGCATATAATTTTTTATTCGCTAATATACACTTTTTTTAAATAAACGTAAATAATTTTATTTGTTCGACTTCTCAGAGGTCGTATTATTGTTACATTATCCATGTTTTATAAATAACTGAGGTCTCAGGCATCCATGCAAAACGAATATTGTTTTTTAAATCTGAGATTTAGATATCTCACTGCGTTCGAGATGACAACCTTAACAAGAGTTTTTAGAGATGCCATTATATTTTCCGTAAAAAAACTATTTTTAATATTTGATTTGTGTTTCAATTTTTCGAATAAATAAAACTTATCAAGTAATACCCTTAAGCCGTATAAATAAATGTTGTTTTACACACAAAGCCTTGCTGCTACACCCTTCTGAATCTACTTTTGAATAATTAGCCTTTGGTTTTTGGTGAAGTCTTTAGATTTAACTTCAATAATATAAATACCATTTCTTAAATCTGCGACGTTTATTCTATTTTGATTTTTCTTCAGTATTTCCGATCTAACCAACACTCCCA
>JAAXXA010000848.1 GCA_013334735.1 Bacteroidota bacterium | reverse complement strand
ATGAGTTGGTGGTAGTGGTGTGACAGACTCTGCATGGGAGATTTCAGCGAGAAGGTTCGACAAGGCTTACAATTACGCCAAGTTACCTGTTATTCACCTTCTATCCACGAAATTCTGCGAAGAACCACAGTTTTAAGCATTTCATAATACGCCGAAAGAATACAGGAAATGTTTTTTTCTCTCAATTGCAGGAACATCTGCAACGCCATCAATTTCAGGGGTGAATCAAGCGCCACCCTATCAGTTGAAACTTTTGTATTTTTAGCACATTTACTTACTTTATTTTTAACCGTTTTTTGACAAATATCATAGGCGGCAATTATGGATGCTCACACAATCATTCCTGAAGATGATTTTAAGAATCTGGTCAAAAAAAATAAAGAATTATAAAATAGATATATATAGTTGCATTTTTTTAAAGAGATCAAATCAGGCTTTGGATAAAGCTTCGCTCAGTTAAATGATCCTTATTCACTATTTACTCACGATAATCTGCAAACAAAAAGAATAAAATAACATATAAATATGAAGTTAGCCTTGATATATAATTATCCCCTTCATTATCGTGAAGCAATATTTAAAAAAATAGATGTGGAGTATGACACTGACTTTTATTTTGGGGATAAATTACAAGAAAGGATTAAAGGTTTTGATGTAAATCAGTTGCGCGGAGAAGTCAAGATATTAAAAAATATACTTTTCAAAAAAAGAGTATTGTGGAGAAAAGGTTTGGTAAATATATCTTTAAAGAAATATGATAAGTATATTGTACTAGGTGAGTTTCATAATCTTAGCTTGTGGTTGTTGCTTATTATTTTAAAAATCAGAGGCAAGGACGTGTATAACTGGACTCATGGCTGTTATGGAAAGGAGGGCAAAATAATAATGATCTTAAAAAAAATATTTTATAGTTTAAATACTGGTGTTCTGGTGTATGGTGAATATGCAAAAAAAATAATGATTAAAAATGGCGTTAAAGAGAGGAAGATAAGCGTCATATATAATTCTTTGGATTATGATCATCAGAAAAAAATGCGAGAAGAAGTTAGTTATTCTGATATTTATTCGACTCATTTTGAAAATAATTATGATGTTTTAATCTTTTCTGGAAGGTTGACAAAAGTTAAAGATATAAGTATATTGATAAAAGCACATAAGTATATGGTTGATAATTATGGCGATAATATAAATGTGGTAATAGTTGGTGATGGAGACGAGAAGGCGAGTTTGATTGCAGAAGTTGAACGGAATTCATTAACTAAAAGATATTGGTTTTATGGTGAAACATATGATGAAAGAACAATAGCAGAACTCTATTACAATGCATCGATTTGTGTTTCTCCAGGAAATGTCGGGTTGACAGCCATGCATGCAATGATGTATGGCTGTCCTGTGATTACACATTCAGATTTTAAATTTCAAATGCCAGAATATGAGGTTATCGAGAATGGTAAAACAGGAATGTTCTTTGAAAAAAGTAGTATACACGACTTGGCTCATTGTATAAAAGAATGGTTAAAATATAGTTCTAAAAATAGAGGGTTTATAAGAAGAGAATGCTTTGTGAAGATCGATAAATATTATAATCCTCATTATCAGATGAGAGTGATTAAGAAAGTTCTTTGTTAATTACTACAATGAGTATTAGAGATATAAGGCTATTATTACTTTGGCAGCAATGAGCCGCAAG
>JAAXXA010000847.1 GCA_013334735.1 Bacteroidota bacterium | reverse complement strand
CTTTTATGGACGAAGGACATTTACAAAAAATGTATGATTATCCAGAAGGCTCAGCTTGGGATTTTTTGCTTCATGCTTTAGGTAAAAAGAAAATACCAACACCAAAAGAACGAATAGAAAAGAATTATCTTTCATACATTCATACGTACAATTTTACAGATGAGCAAATTGTAATTCTAAAAAAAATTAAAGATGTTTTCGCTTCAAACATTGCATCAAAAAGAATAATTGACGTGAAAGAAATATTTGGTAATCCGATATATGAAAGACTTATTGGCTCTTATGAAACTATAAATAAAAAGTTTGACGGTAAATTTGACTTAGTGATAAATGAATTAAAAAATACATTTGTGAATAGAGCTACGGCATAAGTTTCGCTTTACCAAACTTGCACAAATTGCATGTCCTAAAACAGGTTACAATAAAAATGTAAATTTGCATCGCATAACTATGAATCGAAAGAAAAAACAAATTACTTAAAATGAATACCGCCACTGAAAAAAAAACAATAGAAACTTGCTTCTCTCCTGCCCTTTTTCCGTTTATTCAAACTAACGAAAATTTTATAGTTGTAATAGTTGACGTACTCAGGGCTACAACTGCTATTTGTACCGCTTTTGAAAATGGAGCCATTGAAATAGTACCTATTGCAAAAATTGAAGATACTCTGAAATACAAAGATTCAGGGTATCTGATAGCAGGTGAACGTGATGGAATAGTTATAGAAGGAGCGGATTTTGGTAATTCTCCATTTAACTTCACTAAAGAAAACGTAAAGGATAAAAAAATAGTTATTACTACAACCAATGGTACACAGGCAATTGAACAGGCTTCAATCTCTGAGACAGTTGTTCTGGGCGCATTTTCAAATATTTCAGTTTTAACAAACTGGCTTTGTAAACAAAATAAAAATGTTGTTATTTTTTGTTCAGGTTGGAAAAATAAATTTAACCTTGAAGATACTATAATGGCAGGCGCTCTTTCTGAATTATTGATTACAAAAGGCTTTTCAACATGCTTTGATTCTACTTTTGCAGCCATTGACTTATGGAATATGGCAAAACCAAATGTTTTAGCATATATTGAAAAAGCTTCACACCGCCATCGCCTTAAAAAAATAGGACTTGATGATGTGTTGGAATATTGTTTTACACAAAATACAGCGAATGTTATTCCTTTCCTTAAGAGAAATACACTTATAAATATTTTAAAAAATTAGTATAAAATACAAAATGAAAAAAAGCAATCTTCTTTTAATAGCCCTGATATTATTGGGCTTCGTGAGCAATTTACGCGGACAGTCCCTTTATTTTTATCCCACTTCAACTACAAAAGATATTATTTCGCACAAGTATTATACAGTTTCATATTCGATAGAGAATAAACAGGCAGAGTGGATAGCATATATGCTTACGAAGCAGCAAGTATTGGATGGGAAATTAGATAGGTCGGATGATTTCAGGAGAGATCCTCTTGTAAAAGATCGTTCTACTTCTGCTACATTGGAAGATTACAAAGGTTCGGGTTACGATCGGGGACATTTAGCGCCGGCAGGCGATATGAAGTTTGATTCGATAGCAATGACCGAGTCGTTTTTTTTAACAAACATGAGCCCGCAGTTACCCGATTTTAACCGCGGTATATGGCAAAGAATAGAACAACAGGTCAGAAACTGGGTTCAGGAATATGATA
>JAAXXA010000846.1 GCA_013334735.1 Bacteroidota bacterium | reverse complement strand
GTACAGCCCCTCATAGCGGCTGTACCGAATTTACGGGTTTCAAGATACCACCACAAATCCTTTTCGTTAATATTAAGCTCTTTAAGCCTTTTGTATAATTTATCGTAGTTTTCTTCTCTTTGCGAACCACCTATAATCTCTCCAATTCTGGGGAAAAGAACATCCATTCCTCTTACAGTTTTTCCATCGTCATTCTGTTTCATGTAAAAAGCTTTTATCTCTTTGGGGTAATCAGTAAGAATTACAGGCTTTTTGAAATGTTTTTCCACAAGGTATCTTTCGTGTTCCGATTGCAGGTCGCTTCCCCAGAATACCGGAAATTCAAATTTAACACCTGATTTTTCTAGTATTTCTACAGCTTTGGTGTACGAAAGTCTTTCAAAATTTGTATCTACTATTGATTTTAACCTTTCAATAAGTTCTTTATCGTACATATTATTCAAAAACTCCAAATCATCATAGCAATTTGTAATAGCATAGTTTATAAGATATTTCAGGAAATCTTCCGCAATATCCATATTATCTTCTATTTCATAAAAAGCCATTTCTGGTTCGATCATCCAAAATTCGGCAAGATGGCGAGGTGTATTTGAATTTTCGGCTCTGAAAGTAGGACCGAATGTATATACCAGCGAAAGCGCCATAGCGCCTAATTCGCCTTCTAATTGCCCCGAAACTGTAAGATTTGTAGTCCTTCCAAAAAAATCTTTTGAATAATCAATCTCTCCGTTTTCATTTTTAGGAGGATTGTTCATGTCTAATGTAGTAACCCGAAACATAGCGCCGGCGCCCTCTGCATCAGATCCTGTTATAATTGGAGTGTGCAGATAATAAAAACCATTATCGTTAAAATATTTATTAATTGCATAAGCCATTGCATGACGAATTCTCAACACTGCTCCAAATGTATTGGTGCGTGGGCGTAAATGCGCTATTTCGCGAAGAAATTCGAGGGTATGTCCTTTTTTTTGCAGAGGATAAGTTTCTACATCAGCCGTTCCATATAATTCGATACTTTCGGCTTGTATTTCTACTTTTTGACCTGAGCCTTGAGATTCTACCAATTTCCCTTTAACATTCACACATGAACCTGTAGTAATTTGTTTTAATAGCTCTTCATCAAAATTTTGCACATCAGCCACAATCTGTATATTGTGAATAATTGAACCGTCGTTTAAAGCAATAAAAGCTACATTTTTATTACCTCTTTTTGTACGTACCCAACCTTTTACAATTACTGTATTTCCAATTCCCGCAATTTCAGGATTGTTGAGCAATTCTTTTATCTTATTCCTTTTAAAGTAGTCCATAATAATATTTTTTTTGCAAAAAAACGATTTTTTGACGGGATTAGCAATAGAATAAGTAAAAAAAGGTGGAAATTATGTTTATGAAAGAAATTAGGTATTATACTAAAAACGGGATAAATTGTCGCATTTTATGAATACAAAAAGGTATAGAGGTATTCAGTATAAAGGTATAAGGAAGAGCAGGTTATACCATATACCCTTATACCCTATACCTGAAACCCAAATGTAATAATTTACACCGTGCAAAGTATAGAATTAATCGAGCATTCGTATTTATTGTCTGTATATAATATCAAAGATTTTTGAAATAATTTAAGATTGAAAATCAGCTTTTAAATCAAAAATCATAATTCTAAAATCTTAAATTATTTCAAAAATCTTTG
>JAAXXA010000845.1 GCA_013334735.1 Bacteroidota bacterium | reverse complement strand
CAAGTGGAGATTAATAAACTTGAAGGTGAACTTAAAGAAGTGCAAAAAGAAATGAACAAATATTTAAAAGAATTGGACGTATAAACATCATAAAAAATAATCTTATGACATTTCAACAAAATATTGGAAAAATTAATATTCTTAAGGATGAATGGGATAAATTACAACCCATTTCTAAAGAAAACAATAACATTCTTTGGAGGAAATTTCGTTTAGAATGGAATTATAATTCCAATCATATTGAAGGTAACACTCTCACTTATGGAGAAACAGAGCTGCTGTTAATATTTGATAAAACAACAGGAGATCATGAAAAGCGTGAATATGATGAAATGCAAGCTCACGATGCAGCTATTCATTTAATAAAAGAATGGGCAAGTGATAACACCAGAGATATTACCGAAACAGATATCAGGAGTTTAAACAAATTAATACTTGTAAAACCATTTTGGAAAGAAGCTATTACTTATGATGGACAACCAACAAGAAGACTTATTAAAGTGGGCGAATACAAAGAACATCCTAATTCTGTAAGATTAAAAACAGGTGAAATTTTTGATTTTGCATCTCCGGAAGAAACACCTCGCCTTATGAAAGAATTAATGGACTGGTACAAAAAAAATATAAATGAGCATCCTGTTATTCTTGCTTCTGAAATGCACTATCGTTTTATTCGGATACATCCTTTTGATGATGGGAATGGCAGGATAGCACGCTTGATTGTAAATTATATATTAATGAAAAATGATTATCCGCCGGTAATTGTTAAAAGTATTGAAAAAGAAAAATATTTTACTGCTTTGCAAAAAGCTGATGCTGGCGATATTGAGGGCTTTCATAATTATATGGCTAATCAGTTGATATGGAGTTTTGAAATAGCAATTAAAGCAGCTAAAGGAGAAAGCATTGAAGAGCCCGGCGATCTGGATAAAAAAGTAGAGCTTTTAAAAAGGAATTTGAAAACAAAAAATAAGATTGTTTACAAAGACAAGAAAGTAGTTGAAACCATAATAAATAATATTTATTGCAATTTCCTGTCTGCACTTGGAGTTGAAATGAAACGTTTTGATGCTTTATTTAAATCAGGCGAATGGTATTATTGTAAAGGTGCAACTGTTGCATTGAGTACTATTGATAATAATCATTTTGCATCTGAAAAATTAGATAATATTATCAAACTTTTAATTGGTTTTGCTAAAAACGGTTCTGAAAGTAAATACGAAATACGTTTGTTTTTTAAACGCTTCAACGATGAAGACGACAGTTTCGATGTTGCTATTGTTCACGATATTCAGTTTAGCGAAAGGCAATACAAGATTAAAAGATTTATTGGGATGCCTGAAGAATCATCAAGGTTCATGCGAGCCATTAATTCTTTAAATTTAGTTTTAAATAAAGACGGGAAAATAAATATTAAATTCTCTGAACAAATAATTTCAGAAAAAAGATATAACGAAATAGTTACCGAAAATGAAATCCAATCATGGGCTAAAAAAACTGCTGATGCTTTATTTGATTATATTGAAAAAGAAGCGCAGGAGCTAGATAGACGTAGGGAAAAAAAATAAAGTGGCTTTTATTCAAACATATTTTTTTTAAACTAAAGTTTAGTAATGACAGATAACAACAACACAAAACCCTTTTACAATTTATCCATTCCAAGCGATTGGGAGGTGGTTGAGTTGGGTAAAATAGG
>JAAXXA010000844.1 GCA_013334735.1 Bacteroidota bacterium | reverse complement strand
AAAATGGACGAACATTTGACGGTGAATCTTTAGGAAGTGCTATGAGTGGTTCTGATGCTTCGGTGCCTGAAATAAAAGTCATAGGGCAAAATGGTGTGCAGCACTTTGTAAGAGGTGAAAAAGATTTTTTGTTACTCGCTCCCACAACCGCAACACAAATCTTGCTCGTGAACCTTCATAAATTAAATGTTTTACATTTAGTTTTTATATATTTGTTGAAATTTATGAAGGTTTGTTGAAAATAAATAAAGTTATGGCAATTAAAATTAATCAAAATGATACTATTTGCGCTGTCAGCACTTCTTTTGGCGTAGCTGCAATTTCGGTTATCCGCTTATCAGGATCTGAGGCATTACAAATATGTAAAAAAATATTTGAATCAAATAACAAATCTTTTGATTTTGATGCTGTTAAATCGCACAGTTTGCATTTAGTAAAAATAATTAATACTGATAATTCTGTTCTTGATGAAGCGCTTATAAGTGTTTTTAAAAATCCACATTCATACACAGGCGAGGATATTGTTGAAATATCATGTCACGGATCTATTTATATACAAGAGCAATTGATGCAATTATTGATAAAAAATGGAGCCAGAACAGCGCAACCCGGCGAATTTACTCTTCGTGCATTTCTTAACGGGAAAATGGATCTTGCTCAAGCCGAAGCCGTTGCAGATTTGATTTCGTCAAAATCAGAAACATCTCACAAATTGGCGCTTCAACAAATGAAAGGTGGCGTTTCAAAACAAATAAAACAATTACGGAATCAATTGATTGAGATATCTTCATTATTAGAACTTGAGCTTGATTTTAGTGAAGAAGACATTGAATTTGCTAACAGAGACAAATTATCAGGACTCCTTTTAAATATTAAAAAAGAAGTACTTGTACTACTTGAATCATACTCTCTGGGGAATGTTCTTAAAACCGGAATTCCTGTTGCAATCATAGGGAAACCTAATGTGGGTAAATCCACTTTATTGAATATTCTGCTTAACGAAGACAGGGCAATAGTTTCTGAAATACCGGGAACCACAAGAGATATTATTGAAGATAGTATTATAATTAATGGTATTTGTTTCAGGTTTATTGATACTGCCGGATTACGTGAAGCTCAGGATGAAATAGAATCTGTTGGTATCGAAAAAACATATCAGAAAATTGAATTGGCATCTATAATACTTTATATGTTTGATGTTAGCGAAACCGGCATTGATGAAATTAAGGAAACTATAAAAGATTTCAGAGAAAAAATTAATGATAAAGATAAAAAACTGATAATTATTGGAAATAAGATCGACAACTTAATAGAAACACCTAAAGGTTTTAAAGACTTGCTTGAGTTTAATACAATTTTTATCAGCGCTAAACGCAGAGAAAATATAAATTTGATTGTGGAAAAACTTGTTGAATCGGTCAGTAGCAGTTACTTAAATACAAATGATGCTGTAATAACCAATTCACGACATTATGAAGCATTAAACCACTCACAGGAATCAATAGAAAGCGGCATAAGAGGTTTAGAAGACAATATTTCCAATGATTTGCTTGCGGAAAATTTACGCGCTGCTTTGTACTATCTGGGTGAAATTACCGGAGATATATCTAATGAAGAAGTATTGGAAAATATATTTAGCAATTTTTGTATCGGAAAGTAAATCATTGGAAACATGTGATATAATTTTTGATTTTCT
>JAAXXA010000843.1 GCA_013334735.1 Bacteroidota bacterium | reverse complement strand
AGCAAATAAATGGAGTTTATGCCGGTTCATATATACTTAGATTATTATTTGCGGTTAATCTTACCGGTGGCTCCAGTGGTCCAAAATGGATGGGTGCAGGCAATAGTATAACAATAAAAACAGAAGATGCAAGCTGTGTGGGAACAGTACCTGTTAACTGGCTTTCTGTAATTGAATTTGATGTTGTTCCTTAAAAACACCTACTGTTTGTAAGCGCATTTTCAATTACAAATGCGTAAAGTTTCAATATATTTTCGTAAAAATATTAGCATTATACAAATATTTAACTCCAATGAAGCTGTGAAATCGTTAACTTCGATTAATAATTTATATCTTTACGGAATATAATATTTGTTTAAAACTTGGTTTATAATAAATAAGTTCTTTAGATAAGCTCTTAGCCTTTGTAAGGATATATAGTTTATTTTAAAAATATAAAACATACATGAATTTTTTACCTTAAATTTTATTTAAAATGAAAAAAAAATTAGAGAATTGGATTTTTCCGTTAGTTATAATGGGTTTCCTTGCAATGCTTACTGTTAGTTGTAATAAAGATGGTCTCACTAACGATGGTATTGATAATGCAACAGCAACAGTTACTTTGGCAACAGCCTCCGTAAGTGAGATTACACCAATTACTGCAAGCTGTGGCGGAGAAATATTCAGCGATGGCGGCGCAACAATAACAGCAAGAGGAGTGTGCTGGGCAACAGGACAAACGCCAACTATTTCTGATAGTAAGACTTCAGATGGCACAGGCGCCGGAATGTTTACAAGTAACATTACCGGATTAAATACAAGTACCACTTACTACGTGAGGGCTTATGCCACTAACAGTTCAGGCACATACTATGGAAGCGCCATGTCGTTTACAACATTAGTAGAACAAGCGCCTTATGTATCAACTTCCGAAGTAGGCGCTATCACTCAAACCACAGCAAGTTGCGGCGGTAATGTTACATGCAGTGGAGGCGCAACGGTTACAGCCCGTGGCGTTTGCTGGAGTACATCGGCAAACCCGACAATTGACAACAATAAAACCACTGATGGCGCGGGAACAGGAGCTTTTACAAGTTCTATGACCGGATTAAAAATGGGCTACACTTATCATGTAAGAGCTTATGCATCTAATATTGACGGTACCGGTTATGGCAATGAGGTAAGTTTTACAACAGTTACGCTTACAATAGGCGATTTATATCAGGGTGGTAAAATAGCTTATATTTTACAATACGGCGATCCGGGTTACATAGAAGGACAAACACACGGCTTAATAGCGGCTCCAAGCGACCAAAGCGCAGCTTTACAATGGAATAATGGAAGTAATATCACAACTGGCGCAACAGCAAACGCGTTAGGTCTGGGGAATTCAAATACAACTTCTATTGTTGGCGCTCAGGGAGCCGGAAGCTATGCCGCTCAAATATGCCATGATTTAGTAATAGGTGAATATAGCGACTGGTATTTACCATGCAGAGAGGAACTGAATAAGCTTTTCTTAAACAGAATGGCGATTGGCGGGTTTGTAATCAGCGGTTATTCGTTCTATTGGTCTTCCAACGAGCAAACTGCATCTAATGCTTGGGCGCAGTACTTCGAAACAGGCAACTGGTACAACCATGAGAAATATCATACTTATGGTGTACGCGCAGTTCGGTACTTTTAAAACTTTAATTTTCTTTTAAAACCATATCAT
>JAAXXA010000242.1 GCA_013334735.1 Bacteroidota bacterium | reverse complement strand
CCCTCTTGAAACAGTTAAAGAAGTTGACTTATCAAAATATGTGGGTAAGTGGTACGAAATAGCATCTTTTCCTCAGAGTTTTCAAAAAGGATGCAGTTGTACTTCGGCAGAATATATTATAACTGATAAAAAATATATAAAAGTTCTTAATTCATGCGATAGGAATGGCACTCGCACTTCGGCAACAGGCAAGGCTTTTGTTCAAAAAAATACCGGAAATGCAAAATTAAAAGTTCAATTTTTTTGGCCATTTAGCGGAAAATATTGGATAATTGATTTAGCCGACGATTACAGCTATGCCGTGGTAGGACATCCTAACCTGAAATATCTTTGGATTTTATCGCGTACAAAACAAATGGACGAAAATATTTATAATTCTATATGTGAAAAATTAAAAGCTAAAGAGTTTGATATTACTAAACTAGAAGTTACTAACCATTCATGTAAATAGCATTTCATTTTGCACTTAAATATTATTTGCTGATTTAAAAACTTTAAAATATGGCAATAAAAAATAAAGATCGAAAAATAAAGACAAAAAAAGTCACTTTTCGACTTAGTTTAAAGCAGAAAAAGATTATTGACAGGTATTGCATATCACATAATCTCACAAATAATAAGCTTATAAAAAGCGCCCTTAAAGAATATATGCTGCGTCATTTTAATCTTCCTGATGAAGAATATATTAGCGAAAACCAATTGAATTTATTTGATTTTGAAGACGATATTATCGAACAACAAGAACTGGAAGAGCAAGCAAATAATGATATTAAAAAGAAGAAGGATGAACCGGTATTACTTGAAAATAAACAAGTAGAAATGTTATTCCGAATTTGAAAATATTACTCCAATTCAAAAAAAAAGCGACCTTATCGATCGCTTTTTTTATGAATTATGTAAAAATATTTAGTCTCTCTTGATTTGTCTCTGAATATTACCATCCATATCACGGAAGTTAACAATCATAGGCATGTGACCGGGAAGACTGTGTGTTGCACATGAAAAACAAGGATCATAAGAGCGGAATGCCATTTCAACCATGTTAAGAATACCATCATCAACAGTAATGCCTTTCTTTATCAAACCCTGAGCAGCTTTTTTAAGCGACATGCAAATAGCCGCGTTATTATTGGTAGTTCCAACAATTAAGTTTGCTTTTGTAACCATACCGTTAGCATCTGTCCAGTAATGATGAGTAAGTGTTCCTCTTTGTGCTTCAACAGTACCAACACCTTCAGTAGGAGTATTGAATATTTTTGCTCTCAGATCGTTGCTGCAAATTTCTGGTATGCTTGCAAGTTCAACAGCTCTTTCGGCAGAATAAATTAGTTCTATCAGACGAGCCCAGTGCATTGCAAGAGTATTGTGTACAGGTTTCCCGCCTAAAACAGAATACATTCTTTCGTATTCTTCCTGTGCAATAGGTGTAGCCATACCATCGGAAGCATTTAATCTTGACAATGGAGTTGCATGATAAACACCTGAATCCTGTCCTTCAACAAAACCTTTCCATCCCGTTTTTTTGAGATAAGGAAATTTCAAATAGCTCCAGGGTTCAACTCTTTCCGAAATATATTCTCTATATTCTTTGGGTTCATATTTATAAAGCTCCTTCCCTACTGTGTCAACTACACGAACTTTTCCATCATAAAAATTAACTTTGTTCTTTTCATCAACAAGTCCCATTGAATGGATCTTCAGTGAATAAGGACCATTTACAATGATATCAACATAATCTTTATTAGCAAGAACAACATCGTTGAAAATCTTCATAGAAAATTTCGAAAATTCAACAAAGCCTTTTGCTTTTTCGAGAATATCTAGTCTTTGATCTTCTTTCAAACCTTTTCTAACTCCACCTGGAACATTCAACATAACATGAGTTTGATGTCCGCCAAGCAGTGCTTGAATTTCCTGAGCTATTCTTCTTTGTTTAAGAACTTCAGTTCCTATTTCTTTTCCAACTTTAGCAATCACTCCAAGAACATTTCTTTGCGCTTTGTCTGCTGTAGGTCCTACAACAAAATCAGGTGCGCCAAGAGCATAGAAATGCGCAATATGACTATGAACAAAGTGAGCCATATAGAACAATTCTCTAATCATTTTTGCAGTTGGTGTAGGTTCTGCATTAAATACTGCATCAGCAGCTTTACCGGCAGCCATGTGATGACAACCCGGGCATACTCCACAAATTTTGGTTACAATTTGAGATACGTCTTCTATAGCACGACCTTCAAGGAATTTTTCAAAACCTCTTAATTCAGGAACTTGGAAATAAACATTTTCCACATCACCATCATCGTTGCAGAATATTTCAATTTTACCGTGGCCTTCAAGCCTTGTTACAGGGTCTATTGTGTATTGTTTCATTTTAATATGTATGTATTTATTTATTAAAATTATTCGGTATTATTTAGGATTTAGGAATTAGAATTTTTTGATTTTCAATAAATTTGAAAACTCTTAATGCAAATGTTTTAGTTCTGTTTTTTAAATTCTTCTTTATCCATCCTAATTCCCAAATCCTAATTCCTAATTTTTTTATATTTTTCTTCTTAAAATAGAACCCGGCAAGCTGAAACGGTAGAAAGTTCCGGCTGGGTCAACAACTGATTCTATTGCTTTATCTATTTCGTCTTGTTCTTTACCTTCGAGCATTGATGCTATCGCCGACATCATTTTTGCGCCCGGATCAGGAATACCTTCCATTGGTCCGTAGCAACCACGACACGGTGCATTTCCTTCAACACAACGAACACCACAACCACCTCTGGTAGCAGGCCCCATACAAAGTATGCCTTGTTCGTTCAAGCATGTTTCACCATCGTCTGTAACTTCCCAAGCGCGTTTAAATCTTGTAATATTTTTCTTATCTGATTTTTTTCTTTTACAATCATCACATTGCACTCTGTCAAAAACTCCAATAACAGAACCTTTAGGAGGTAACTGAGCGCCTGTAACAACAGCCATAAATACTTCAACCAGCCGTTCTGTTTGAGGAGGACAACCGGGTAAATAATAGTCAACGTCCACAACCTGATTTAATGTCATTACATCATTGTAAAATTTAGGAAGAGTTAATTTCCCTTCTTTAACCTGTACTTCAGGTGTAGGACGCACTTTATCAGGATTTTCCGTTGACTCACTTTCGTCATACACTCTCTTGAATAAGTCTTCCTTATTAGTGAAGTTCGCAAGTCCCGGAATACCACCCATGTGAGCGCAAGAACCATAAGCTATCAAAATTTTGGATTTTTGACGAAGTAATTTAGCCATGTGTTCATTTTCGCTGGTGCGGACAGCTCCATTAAAAAGAGTTACATCAATGTGCTGATCCGGCATTGCTTCAACATCTTTATATTTAAAGTCGAGAGCTATAGGCCAGAAAACAATGTCTGCGTTTGCAACAACATCAAACAATTTTTCATGAACATCGAGTACTGAAACACAACAGCCACCGCATGCTGCGCCCCAATAAACAGCGAGTTTTAATTTTGGTTTTTCGTTTCCCATTTATATATTCTCCTTATCTTTCAATGGTTTCAACAACATTTTTAATTTTAGAAGGACCAAGTTTCCTTATTTGTTCGGTCATATCATTAACAACTTCCTGCAATTTTTTACCTTCGCTGGCGCTGATCCATTCAAGACGAAGTCTTTCTTTATCAATACCCATTTGGTCAGCATATTTTTGCAGTAATGTGAATCTCCTGAGGCATTTATAATTTCCTTCAGCGTAATGGCAATCACCGGGATGACAACCACCAATCAAGATACCATCAGCTCCTTTAGCAAAAGCTTCCATGACAAATTCAGGATCAATACGACCGGAACACATAACACGTATAACACGTGTGCTTGGAGCGTATCTTAACCTTGAAACACCGGCGAGATCAGAAGCAGTGTAAGTACACCAGTTGCAAAAAAAAGCAACAATCTTAGGAGTCCAATTTTCATTATTATTTACTGTTGATTGCATATTTATTTTTTTTAATTATTCAACTAATAAACCATCTATTTCACTCAATATTTCAACATCATCAAAAAGATTCTGTGTTATTGCATTTGAACCGCAAGAAGCTACACAAGTACCGCAACCTTTACAAAGCGCTTCATTAATAATTGATTTGCCTTTTTCAGTATTGAATGAAATTGCAGTATATGGACACATATTAATACAAACCTGACAACCGCAACATTTTTCTTCTGTAATAAAAGCTGTATTAGGTTCAAGTTCAACATGACCGGCATCAATAAGAGCCAGAACTTCAGCAGCAGCAGCTCCTGCCTGAGCAACGCTATCTGGAATATCTTTTGGTCCCTGACAAGCGCCGGCAATAAAAACTCCATCAGTAAAAGTACTTACAGGAGCTAATTTAGGATGCCTTTCGAGGAAGAAACCTTCACTTGAACAAGAAATGCTAAACATTTTCCTAACATCCTGAGCATCTTTCGCGGGCTCAAGACCTACAGAAAGAACTACCATGTCAACCGGTATTCTACGTACAACACCAATTAATGTATCTTCAGCGCGAATAACAAGTTTTCCTTTTTCTGAATCGGTAGTTGCCCAATCGGTAACTTCCGAAACACGACCACGAATAAACTGAACACCTTCGTTTAATAATTTATCATAAAATTCTTCATAACCTTTACCGGGCGTTCTCATATCAATGTAAAAATTATAAACTTCAGCATCAGTATGTTCTTTAAGTAAATGTGCGAGTTTTAATGAATACATGCAGCACACACGCGAACACCATTTATTTGTTTTTTCATCTCTTGAACCAACACAATGAATAATTCCTACACTTTTTGGTTTGGTAACACCATCTCTTAAAACAACATGACCTTCGGTTGGACCTGAAGCATTTACTAATCTTTCAACTTCTAAAGAAGTAAATACATTTGGATATTTTCCATAACCATAGTAAGGAGATTTAGCAGGATTATGAGGTTCAAAGCCTGTAGTCAGAATTATTGAGCCAACATTAATATCAACTGTTTCGGGTTTCTGATTAAAGTCAAATGCGTTTCTATCGCATGCTTTTGCGCATGTTTGTTGACATTTACCTGTTTTAAAATGCAAGCATGTTTTGTCGTCAACTACAACTACCTGAGGAGTAGCCTGTGGGAATGGGATATAAACAGGTTTTCTTTTAGAAAGTCCAAAATTGAACTCATCATAAAATTTACCTTGTTTATAAATACACGCATCAATACAGGCAAGACATCCAACGCAAAGGTCTTCTATTATATATCTGGGTTTTTTAGTAACCGTAACTTTATAGTTTCCAACAAATCCTTCAACATTAGCTACTTCAGACCAT
>JAAXXA010000842.1 GCA_013334735.1 Bacteroidota bacterium | reverse complement strand
TTAAGAACAAGGAACACTGATTTATGATTTTAGAAGTACTTGGAAATCATAAATCTAAAATCGTTAACTTAGTGTAGCGTTTTCACGAACACCTTGGAAAACTAATAATATGTGAGTAATCCTTGTTCTCAAATTAATTATTTGAAAAATCGCTGACATTATGGACATACTCAATTTAGAGTAACTCAAGTAATTTTTCAAGCTTTATACCTCGCGAACCTTTGATTAATATATTATATCCATTTATACCTTCCTTAGCAATCCATTCGGCAGCTTCATTTACACCCGGAAATGCAGTAAACTTTTTTGATATTTTTAATTCCGAAAAATGTTTTCCTACAAGTAGTACCTTATTCAAATCGGAATTTTCAAGCAAATCAATAATTTTTTTATGTTCTTTCTCTGCATCTACTCCCAATTCAAGCATATCACCAATAATTGCAAGCTTATTATCAAAGCTGTTTTGTAAAAAATTTCTTACAGAAGCCTCCATACTGCTCGGATTGGCATTATATGCATCCATTATAATTGTATTCTTTTTTGTTTTAATAAATTGAGATCTGTTATTAGAAGGGGTATAATTTTCAATCGCGTTTTTAATATCTTCGGAACAAACTCCAAAATATTCCCCAACACAAATGGCTGCCATAACATTTTCAAAATTAAAATACCCGACCAATTTTGTTGAAATATTAATTACTTTTTTTTCTGATTTGCAATACCATTTCACTTTAAGTAAGGGATTACTTTCCTCAATCTCTCCTCTGCAATCTGAATCAGGGAACACACCATAAGTTAGTCTTTCAATATCTTCCGAAAGTTTCAACAGCAAACTGCTGTCCTTACATACGAAGACTTTTCCATGGCTTAAGCGAACAGAATCGTACAATTCTTTTTTTGTATTAACAATACCTTCAAGGCTTCCGAAGCCTTCAATGTGAGCTTTTCCAATATTAGTAATTATGCCGAAATCAGGTAAAGCAATTTTACATAATTCACCTATTTCTCCTATATGGTTTGCTCCCATTTCGATAATAGCAATATCTATATTCTTTGAAATATCCAGAATAGATAAAGGAACCCCTATGTGATTATTAAAATTTCCTTTTGTTGCAGAAGTATTATATTTTTTTGAAAGTACGCTAAAAATAAGTTCTTTTGTTGTCGTTTTCCCATTAGTTCCGGTAATTCCAATTATAGGGATAGTAAGCTGCTTTCTGTGCCATGCGGCAAGTTGCTGAAGAGTATCAAGAACATTTTCAACAAGAATATAATTATCGTTTTTTTTGTACTCAGGTTCGTCAATAACAGCATAGCTGCTCCCATTTTTTATCGCATCCTCTGCAAATTTGTTAGCATTAAAGTTTTCACCTTTTAAAGCAAAAAAAATTGAACCTTGGCTTACATTCCGGGTATCAGTGCAAATATGAGGATGCTTGATAAAAAGGGAATACAGATACTCAATAGATTTAAACATAATTAATAATAATTTAAAACCCCAATTACAAATTAAGTAAGTGGGGTTTTGAAAAATGTAAATATTTTTAAGTTTATTGACCGCCAACAGGGCTACCTACCCTGGTCATGGCGCATCTGAAGCCAATATAATCAGTAGCAAGAGCTTGATCAAGAAATCTTCTTGTACCTGCAACTAAATAATAAGCCCTGTCGTTCCATGATCCACCTTTGTAAACACGCACTTTATCA
>JAAXXA010000241.1 GCA_013334735.1 Bacteroidota bacterium | reverse complement strand
CTGTTTTAAACGATAATACTTTACTTTCGACAACTTTCCATCAGGCAAGGATAGTGTGTCTGTATATGTATAATTTGTAATAGTATTACTGTTTCCCATGCCATCAATTACAGCAACTGTTGACCAGCTAGATACATCATAACTTTTTTCGAGAGTGAAATAATCATTATTAGTTTCTGATGCGGTACTCCATTCAATATTAATAGTTTCATTATTACACGAAGCCGTAAAACCGAGTAATTCAACTGGAAGTGGACTGTTCGATTTAACAATTATGTAATCTGAAAACTGGGTAAGATCCGTAGTTTTAAATGAATATGTATGTCCGGCTGTTGCAGCTCCTTGTGTAATGTTTATAATACTAATTGTACCGGGGTTACCTCCTTTACCGTTATTCCAATAACCTCCTCCTGTTACTGAAGTATCAACTTGCCAATGCTGGAATCCAAAAGTACCTGCATAATTAGTAGTATTGTCGGATCCTTCATAGCTTAGAGTAAGATCTACTGGAGGAAGAGTATGACCGAGTGTGGAATTAAAATCCCACCATCTGTCAATAACAGCAGATTGTGATACATCTGTAGGACCTCCTACCATATTTGCAACACCGGGAGCAAAAGGTCTGTTATTTTTTCCTGTTGGTCTGGTTGAAAATGACATATTCCCAACATCTCCTGAATTCTTAAATTTAACAGGGATATAATATTCTGTTGTATCAGTTCCAAATGGGATAATATGCTCACTTGCTGTTGTACCAATATTCCATTGTATAATACCCTGATTAATTGAATCATTTGACTCGGATATAATCACTCCTGATGTTCTTGTTATTGCAAGTGAATCTGGATTGTTTAATACCAATGTTTTTTTATTTAGTTTTAATGCACCTGATGTAAGTTTAAGAGTGTCATTTACTAAATAATTAGTAGATAAAGTAGCACCCTGAGTTCTGTTAATTGTTAATTTTTTTAACCCGTTAGTAATTGCAGGTAGTACTAAGTTATTTGCAGATCCTCCATCAGCTACAGTTAAATTTGAGCTTGTACCGCCTTTCAAAGAACCTGATACTATTGTTAATGTATCTTTAAGCGTTAAAGTTTTTTCACCGATAGAGAGAACTCCGTTAGTTAATAATAGATTACCTTCAACAGTAACATCGTTTGAAAGTTTAAGTCCTGCAGTATTATCTAATTTTACATTTTTGAATGTATTTGTTCCTGTACCGCTGATTTCCTGTAAGGAGGTACCTCGTAATTTAATAGTATCTGTGTCGGTTGCTGGAGTCTTAGTTGCTACTATTCCGTTATTAATTAGGTTACCTGCCAAAGATATTACTATGTTCTTTGACAATACTAAATTTGTAGTTGTCTTAACATGCAAATTACATTGAGCGGTTACAGCATCAGGATCAATAACAGAAACACTTGTGCAGCCGGCAGAACTAGCGCAACCATTTACAGTTGCTACTACACAATATGAACCGGCCATTAACAATGTAGCGCTGCTGCTTACAGTTGGATTCTGAGTTCCATTTGAATAACTTTCAGGTCCTGTCCATGCGTAAGAAGCCCCTGATACTGTTGATGCAGCAAGTGTTAAAGGGCTGCCTATATAAACAGGTCCATTGTCGCTGGCTGTAGGTGCGGCTGGTGTTAACTTTATCGTTATGCTTTGATCTGTTTGACTTGCAGCTGCACAACCGTTTGAAGAGTAATTTACTTTTACATGTCCTGTACCAACACCTCCCCATGTAATAGTTGCTGTATTATCTCCTGATCCGCCGCCTGAAGTAATTGAACCTCCTGTAACTGTCCATGAGTAATTGCTTTTACCTGACTCGGTAGTATATACATTTCCGGTAGAACCTGCACATACTGCAGCAGTAGGATCAATAGTAGGAGTAGGCAACCCATTTATTGTGATGCTTTGATCAGTTTGGCTTGCAGCTGTGCACCCGTTTGAAGTGTAATTAACTTTCACATGTCCGGGACTTGTTGCTCCCCATGTAACGGTTACTGTATTATCTCCAGTGCCACCACCGGAAGTTATTGATCCTCCTGTAACTGTCCATGAATAACTTGTTTTACCTGACTCGGTAGTATATACATTTCCTGTACTATTTTCACATACTGCTGATGTAGGAGTAATACCAGGAGTTGGCAACGCATTAATAGTAATGCTTTGATCTGTTTGGCTAGCAGCTGTGCAGCCATTTATATCTGTGTAATTAACTTTTACATTTCCTGTACCTGCACTTCCCCAAGTAATTGTTATAGTATTATCTCCCGTAGTCCCACCGGCAGTTACTGTGCCTCCGGTTATATCCCAGTCGTAACTGGTTTTACTTGACTCGGTAGTATATACATTTCCAGTAGAGTTTGCACATACTGCTGCTGTAGGAGTGATGCCAGGTGTCGGCAATCCATTTATTGTAATGCTTTGATCTGTTTGGCTCACTGCTGAACACCCGTTTGATGTGTAATTAACTTTTACGTGTCCTGGACCAGCACTTCCCCAAGTAACCGTTGCAGTATTATCTCCTGTTCCTCCACCAGAAGTAATAGAGCCTCCTGTTACATCCCAGTCGTAACTGCTTTTACCTGACTCGGTGGTATATACATTTCCTGTGGAATTTGCACATACAGCAGATGTAGGAGTAATACCAGGAGTTGGCAACCCATTTATTGTGATACTTTGATCTGTTTGACTCGCTGCTGAACATCCATTTGATGTGTAATTAACTTTTACATTTCCTGTACCTGCGCTTCCCCAAGTAATTGTTGCTGTATTATCACCGGTTCCGCCACCTGAAGTAATTGAGCCTCCTGTTACATCCCAATCGTAATTGCTTTTACCTGATTCGGTAGTATATACATTTCCTGTTGTGTTTTCACATACCGCTGCTGTTGGAGTGATACCAGGAGTAGGAAGTGCATTTATAGTTACTTCTTTCTGTGTTGCTGCAACTGAGCATCCTGTAGCCGATATAGTCTCGGTTACATCTACAGTTCCTGTACCTGGAGTTGAGCACCATGATACTGTTATTGAGTTTGAGTTTTGACCTGCTGTTATTGTACAACCGCTAACTGACCATGAATAAGCATTACCTGAATTATTAGTTACACTATAAACAGAACCTGTTGCATCAGCACAAACAGAAGCAGAACCTGTAATAGTTTGTGCAGTAGGTAAAGCATTTATAGTTATACTTTGATCAGTTTGGCTTGCAGCTGTGCAACCGTTAGAAGTGTAATTTACTTTCACGTGTCCTGTTCCTGCTGCTCCCCAAGTAACCGTTGCAGTATTATCACCTGTTCCTCCACCTGCAGTAATTGAGCCTCCTGTTACAGTCCAGTCGTAACTGCTTTTACCTGATTCGGTAGTATATACATTTCCTGTTGTATTTTCACATACTGCTGCTGTAGGAGTGATGCCAGGGGTTGGTAACGCATTTATTGTAACAGCTTTCTGTGTTGCCACAGCTGAACATCCGTCACCTTTAGTTTCTGTAATATCTACTGTGCCTGATGAGCCTGTGCCCCAAGTTATTGTTATTTCAGGAGTACCAGCGCCTGCAGTTATTGAGCCACCTGTAACAGTCCAAGCATAAGTATTGCCTGTTCCCGATACACTATATACAGAACCTGTTTGTCCGACACAAGCTGTAGCTGAACCAGAAATACTTGGTGTAGGTGGAACGCACTCGGTTGCCATTACAAAGAAACCTAAACTCGAACCTGTGGCATCTGAATTAATTATTGATGTTCCGCTTACAGTACCATTAAGATTAGTATAAGTACCATTGATTGTTGCACTTCTTCCAATAGCGTTTAATGTCCCAAGAGCCGCTTGGCGAGTTAAACCAATAACGCCATCAGTAAATGTTCCCGAACTAACACTTGCAGACCAATATTCAGATGTACTTAAAGATGAAAATATAGGTAAAGCTGTACCGCCACAATCAGCATTAAATGCCTCAACCTGAATTATTGGAGCTGTTCCGGTAGGGGTCAAAGCAAATGGATAATAAGTTCCTCCTTTTCCTACTGGGAATGAATATGCTGTTCCTGATGCAAGAGTCCATTTCAGAGGACCGTCAATATATCTGGTGGTTGAAGGAGATACTATTGCAGTATTGGAATTATTAGTAATTGACAAAATATTAGTTGACGTAGTCGTTAGAATACCGTTTGTCAAAAATAACGATCCTTCAACAGTAACAGCGTTAGAAAGTGTAAGTCCTGAACTATTTTTTAATTTAAGATTTTTTAACGTGTTTGTTCCTGAACCACTAATTACTTGAGCAGTAGTTCCACAGAATTTCAAGGTATCTGTGTCCGTTGAAGGAGTTTTAGTAATAACGTTTCCGTTATTAATAAGATTACCGGATAGAGATAACACTGCATTATTCGATAAAACGAAGTTAGTACTAGCCTTAACATTCAAATGACCCTGACTCTTAACCTGGAAATTAAATGCTAGGACTAATATTAATAATGCAAATATTGTTTGCCCAAATAGTGCATTTTTAAAGTTTTTTTTATCGCTACGTAAGCCACTTAGCAGATTTTTTGGCATCAAACACTGATTGTCAGTTCCAACGCTATGTCTAATATGTGTACTTAGATGTTTCATATTATGTTGTTTTATAAATTATTATTATTGTATTTTTTTTCTAATCACCACGTCTGTGGGCATTTTATTAATAAAAATCATTAATTGATTCTGAAAATTTCTTTTCATTTAGCAAATAATTATAATAGCTTCTTAAAAAGTAACACTAAAACAGTTTTATTATAATTAAGACAAAGATATAACATTATTTTAATAAAAAAAATATTTTTTTTATTTATTTTTAAATTACTTATATATCATTATCATTATCAGGTAAAAATAGTTAACTCTGATAATGCATGAAATTTATTACAACAAAGGTTTTTTAAATTAATCAGAACTCAGTAAAAGTATTCTAAAACAGTTTTACATAGTAAATAATTAGACAAAGATATGACAAATTTATTATTAAAAAATTACAAATTAAGTGATGATGTTGCATTTAGATTTAGCGACAAGAATTGGGTGGACCATCCACTTTATGCAGAAAAATACGCTCAATGGGTAAATCAAATTAATGGTGGGGGAGAGTTACTTAATTTGTTCATGGACTATGAGACATTTGGAGAGCACCAGTGGGAAGATACAGGAATATTTGATTTCATGCAGCAACTTCCAGGGGAATTATTGAAAAATCCAGATAATAATTTTGTAACAGTAAGTGAGGCTGCAAGAAGGTATCCAATAAGAGATACTGTTGATGTTCATAACTTTACCTCTTGGGCAGACATGGAGAGAG
>JAAXXA010000240.1 GCA_013334735.1 Bacteroidota bacterium | reverse complement strand
CAGGACTGGCATATAATTCCGAAAATTATAGCGGTTTCGCTTGGACAATGTTTTTAGGCGGCAGATATTTCTTTAATCACGATTATGGTGCATTGTTAGAACTTGGTTATGGAGTTACTTATATAAACATAGGAATAGCTAAGAAATTCAGAACGTAATAAAATTGTATTATTCAAATCTCTAAAAGCCACTTTCTTTATTGTGATATTACACGCACAGGCTTTTATTCATTAATGAAGTGGAAAACAGGTAGTATAAATAAGTCAACTATATTTTACTAAATTTATAAGTTAAATTTCGAAAAATGAAAATTATTGAAGTAAATGATAAAAAAACCATAAAAGAATTTCTTGATACAGCCAGAATTATTTATAAAGGAGACGAATTTTGGGTTTGCCCTTTGGATCAGGAAATTGAATCAATTTTCGACTCTAAAAAGAATGTTTTTTTTGCTCATGGAGAAGCTATACGATGGATTTTGAAAAATGATAAAGGTGAGCTTATCGGAAGGGTTGCGGCATTTATAAACCGTAATAAAGCAAACAATTTTGAACAACCAACGGGTGGCATGGGCTTTTTTGAATGTGTTAATGATAAAAATGCTGCCAAGCTGCTTTTTGATACATGTAAAAACTGGTTACAGGACAAGGGAATGGAAGCTATGGATGGTCCTATAAATTTTGGAGAAAACGATCGTTTTTGGGGTTTGCTTGTTGAAGGTTTTATGCATCCGGGATATGGAATGCAATATCATCATCCATATTATAAAGAGCTTTTTGAATCGTACGGTTTTAAATTTTATTTTGAACAGGTAAGTAACCATCTTAACCTCACAAAGCCTTTCCCTGAAAGGTTCTGGAAGATTGCAGAATGGGTCAGCAATAAAAAAGAATTTCAATTTGAACATTTTCTTTTTAAAAATGCAGAAAAATATATTGACGATTTAAAGCACGTGTATGATACTGCATGGGCTTATCATGAAAACTTCACTCCTATCGAAAAATCAGATTTGCGTAACACTCTTAATAATGCAAAAAGTATTATAGAAGAAGAATTCATCTGGTTTGCTTATCACGAAGGAGAACCTATTGCATTTCTTGTAATGTTCCCCGACATCAATCAGGCGCTTAAACATCTGAACGGAAATATGAATTTTTTTAATAAGCTGAAATTTGCAAGTCTTTTAAAGAAAAAAACAATTACACGCTCCAGAATTGTAATAATGGGTGTAGTCCCGAAATTCCAAAAATCGGGAATTGAATCGGCTATTTTCTGGAATCTGGATAAAGTTATGAAACGCAAGCCTCATTACACAGAGATTGAGCTTTCGTGGGTAGGTGACTTTAATCCTAAAATGAGAGCATTACACGAATCGGTAGGAGCCATATTTGGGAAACGACATATCACTTACAGAAAACTTTTTAAAGACGAAGTTGAATATAAACGTTCTACAATAATTCCTGTTGATACGAAAGAGAAGGCGTTGGGGTTGAAGTAAAGGCATAAGGGACAAGGGACAAGGCACAAGGCATAAGGGATAAGGCAAAAGGGATAAGTTGGAAGGAAATAGTTGGCAATAGACAATCTACAGTTGGCAGTCGGCAGTTGGCAATTGGTAAGGGATTAGAAACTTGCGAACTGTGGACTGCGAACTGCGGACTGAATACCTAAAACTATTTAATTTGTTATTTTTTTATTGGAAGGAAGATAATTAAAAATGCATATAATTCGCTTATACACTTCAATATTACTTTTATTATCATTACCCGGTTTTTCGCAAAACGATTCAGTAAAAACAATAAAATACAACAGAGATTTTGTTTTTAATGACGGTGTTTATAAAACATTTCAGGAATTTAAAAATAACAGCCCTTCTATTAAAAAATTTTCTGTAAAAAAAGCTTCCCCCCTATCCGATCCAAATTACACTTTAATTGAGTATTCTGATACGATAGCAGATAAAAATAAATTAAAGGATTGTTGGGGATATTGTTACCATGGAAATGTTTATATTGCTCATCCATATTATGCATATTATTTCAAACTTATGGTAATAGGGTCTTTATGTCATTATTACGGTATAAGCGAAATACTATCATCAAATGCTTTCGGGAATAATATGGTAACAGGAATATCCTTCGACAAAGATTACGGACAATTTATGCTTGATTTTAAAACCGGAATCACACAAATATTTAATTACAAAACTTTTTTAAACTTTATTAAAACCAATGATGATGAGCTATATCAGGAACTTATCGTACAAAAAAAGAAAAGACAAATAATATATATGTATCTTCTTAAATATAATGAAAGACATCCTATATGGTTTAAGGAAAAATAGGGAGTGGAAAGTTTGTAAAGTTATAAAGTTCATAAAGTTATAAAGTTCATAAAGTTATAAAGTTAAAATATATATTATCCAAAGCATATTATATTAAATTATCAGGTTATATAGTTAAATTACTAATCATAAATTAAAATGAAAAAAATTATAACATATAGTATTTTATTGTTTACCATAAGCTTTTGCTACGGGCAATCTGATTCTAAGCTTGTAGCAGAAAAAGAGAATTTCCTTATAAAAGGGACAATTAAAAATTATGAAAATCAGACCCTTTATCTTTACAGGTGCTATGGCGATTCCCTGCTTATAGTGGATACAATGAATACAGGAAAAAACGGAGAATTTGACTTTCCCTCCATTTATCATGGTAAAAGACTATTGACAGGTATGTACAAAATTTCACTACCAAACAACCAGTTTTTCTACATTATATACGACAAACAATTTGTTGAAATAAAAACACTTTATCAACCAAATAACTATTACAACATCGCTTTTGATAGTATTATGGTGCTTTCTTCTACATCTGCTTCTCACGGAGCAGAGATCAATAAGCACTTTTACGAATATCAAAGTATTCAACAAAAATTAAATATAGCTGGTTTTTATTTGCTGGAAATGATGCGCACATACCCATTTTATGACCCTTTCCACAAGAAAATAGAAGATGAATACATTGCCCGTTATACTAATATGGAAAATTTTATGAAAAATCCTTCCGTTGCCGTCAATAAGGACAAACAAAAGGAATCATCCAAAAAGCAACAGTCGAATCAATCATTGATAACTGATAACAAAATCCCCAATATTGCAAGAAAAATAGACTCGGCGTACTTTATACCCATATTTCCCGACTGGAAGCAATCAGACCCGTGGCGCGATAGCGTTGTGGCTTTACATTACTTTGATTATTTCAATCCTGCTGACAGTTTTTTCCTGCAGACCAATATTCTACCGGAAAAAATTGACTTGTATATAATTCTTTCTACAAATAAAAGGGATGAAAAAAACGAACTTATAAAGGATGAAACTCTTGTTACTAAAGCGGCGCAAGCTTTTCTGGAAAAAGTAAAAAGCAATAATGAAAATTTCTTATTTTGTTTGAGATACATTTTAGCAAAATTAGATAAGGAAAAACATTATACTTCACTCCTGACAATTTACGAACGTTATGTTAAAACCGAAGACAGTAACTGCAACCCAAGCAGTCCGCAATTTGACTGGATACGCAAAAAAGCCGATATTTTAAAACATATTCAAATTGACAGTGTAGCGCCTGATTTTAATATTACTTCCGTTGATTCAAACAGTAGCAAAAAGGTGATTGGTAACGATACTTTGAAAATGCACAATTTGCAAAGTGACTACACCCTACTGGTATTTTGGGCGACATGGTGCCCGCATTGTACACAGGCATTACCCGAAATAAAGAAATTATCAGATGAATTCAATGTTAAAGGAGATTCAAAAAAGACTTCCAATGTTAAAGTAGCAGAGAAGCTTATTACTGTAGCTATTTCGTTGGATTCAGATAGCGCTCAATGGCGGAAATTTATAGCCGATAATAATCTTTCATCATTTATGAACACTTCCGAATTAAAAGGCTGGAAGGGCGAAGTACCAATACAATACAATGTATATGCAACGCCAACAATTTTATTATTAGATAAAGATAAAAAAATTATTTATCAGACTTTTGATGTTAAAGAATTGAGCCAAAAACTGGACGAAATTAAGAAAAAGTTAAAGTAGAAAAAAGTGCCTAAAGTTTGGAGTACTTATACTTCGACTATCGCTCAGTATAACTGAATCTAAGCATTTTTGCTATCGCAAATCTGCTAAAATTCAGTAAAAAGTGCCTAAAGTTCATAAACAATTAGTAGAATTTAAAAGTTTTACAGTTTCCTCTGCTTCTTTTACATCATGAACTCTCAAAATATTTGCGCCTTTTAAAATTGCATAAGTGTTTAAAACTGTTGTTCCGTTTAAAGCATTTTCGGGAGTTGTTCCCAATACTTTATTTATCATTGATTTTCTGGAAAGTCCTACCAATATTGGCAATTCGAAAATTGAAAAATATTCCAGGTTTTTTAAAAGTTCATAATTATGTTCTACAGTTTTCCCAAACCCAAAACCGGGATCAATAATAATATCGTTAACTCCCAATTTCCTTAGAATTTCAACTTTTTCGGAAAGATATTCGATAACTTCTGTTGTAACATTTTTATAAACAGGATTATTTTGCATATTTAAAGGATTACCCTGAATGTGCATAATAATGTATGGGACTTGCAATTCGGAAATTACAGAAAACATATCTTTATCGAAATTGCCGGCAGAAATATCATTAATGATATGCGCGCCATTGTTAACAGCCATTTTAGCAATTTGAGAACGAAAAGTATCAACAGAAATTATTATATCAGGAAATATGGATGATATTTTTTTTAAAACCGGCATAAGGCGACTTTCTTCTTCTTCCAGGGTTACTTCTTTGGCACCGGGGCGTGTAGATATAGCTCCTAAATCAATAATATCCGCGCCTTCTTCGACTATTTTAACAACGTAATTGATTACATCATCTATGTTTTGAAACCTTCCTCCGTCATAAAATGAATCGGGTGTAAGGTTTACAATGCCCATAACCAAAGGTTTTTCAAAGGATATAAGTTTACCTCTGCAATTAATAGTTTTTTGTGAAGAAATATTTGCCACAGATTACACAGATTAAATTATTTTTTTTATTTTATTCACAATTATTTTATTTTCATCGAATTTTTAGGCTGTAATTACAAACTTAGGATTAATTTCGCAAAAATAGTTATAAAAAAATTAAGTTTAATTATTAAAAAATGTAACGAAACAAGTTGTAAACAATTAATGCAATTATAAATGAATAATCTGATTTTCGGCATACTAACAACTATTTTTTGTACGGTTGGTTATTATTACTCCTGGCGATATTGGACAAAAGACAATTATAAAATTGCGGTACTACTTTTAGTTGTTTGTGGACTTACACT
>JAAXXA010000239.1 GCA_013334735.1 Bacteroidota bacterium | reverse complement strand
CGCTTATTCCTCCAGATATTTCTCCATGCAAGCCTGAAATAATTTTTCATAAATACTTATTAATTCGTAATTGATAATTCGTAATTCGTAATTTGTAATTCGTAATTCGTAATTTGTAATTCGTAATTTGTAATTCGTAATTCGTAATTCGTAATTGTTTTACTTTGTTGTCTGACTTAACTTTTTCATGTTTTGTTGTGAGAAAAAAGTATCGTTAATTATTTGATTGAATACAATGCTTTTTATTTCAAGTACAGTTTTATTTCCTTTTTTATCCTGGGGGGAAATTTCCATTTTAGTAGGTATTTCCCTGTCTCCCATTTTTTTTATATTTGAAGCATTCAGTATGTTTACAAGTTTCATGTCTTCGTCATAATATTCTGCTTTCCATTGATTGAAACCGTCAGTAGTGATCCATAAAATTACTTTCCCCCATGTAACAGCTGCTTCCGCAAGAGGAATCAATTCAATTTTGTAACACATTTGCTCTCTGATTAATTCATTCCCAAGCAATTTATGAGTATAATCATTTACTATTGATGATTCTCTTACAAGGTCGTCATTTGTATAATCAGATCCCATCCATGATTGCATCATCATTGAAGGTGGTATTTTTATCATTTTTTCTATAGAAGGCACCCAATTCCACATATCGGTTTTGATTTTTAAAAACATTTGTCCTTTATCCTTGGCAGGTGAAGTGATCAATATCATTGAATATTCTGTGCCTTTTTGCCAGCTTTTCATAGTTACCGATCTTGTCCATGCCGGACGCACAATTGTCATTGTCATTTCCCCCTGACTTGTTAGGCCTCTGCTTTTTTCATCTGCCTTTTTTATTATTTCTTTTGCTGTTAGCGTTTGCGCTCCAACATTGATAAAAATGCAGCTAATAAAAAGTGAGATTATTAAAATTATTCTCTTTAACATAAATTGTTTTTAATGCGGATTAAACAATATTTTAATATTAATATTGCCACGACCTTTAGGTCGTGGGTGAAAATGCTTTATTGATAGGGGCTTTAGCCCAAATATTCGATATATAGTTTCTATTCTATTTTATGAATATTTAATGAACTATTTATTTTCGTCTGAATTCATAACATAAAATAGCCGCAGCCACAGAAGCATTGAGCGATTCGGGGCTACGTTGATTTTCATTATGATGTAATGGGATTGAAATTTTTTTTGTTATTAATTTTTGCAAATCATCTGATATTCCTGCCGATTCGTTGCCTATAATTATAACTCCGTTTTTATCGGGTTCAATATTATATATGTTTTCTCCATGTGCAAAAGCGCCGTAAATATTAACGTTTTTTGCCTTTTCTTTAATTAAAATGCTTAAATTTGTATAACAGACATTTATTTTTGCAATACTTCCCATTGTAGCTTGTACAACTTTCGGATTAAATAAATCTGTCGAATTTTCGGAACAAAAAATATTGCCGATACCAAACCAGTTGGCTGTACGTATAATAGTACCAAGGTTTCCGGGGTCTTTTATTTCATCAAGAACCAATATAAGTTCTTTTCCGAAAATATCAGAAGGAATATTTTGTTCGGGAATATTTAATACGGCTAATACATTATTTGGAGTTTTAAGAGCGCTTATGCGTTCCAAATCTTTTTCGTTTATTTCAAAAAAAGGAATATTTTTATTTTGAAGTCTGTCCGAATTTTCTGCAATCCATTCTTTTGTACCGTAAATACCTTCAAAAGTGAATTTGCTTCCAAGTAATTCTTCAACAAGGAGGGGGCCTTCGGCTATAAATTGTTTATTTTCGTTACGGAATTTTTTTTGATGAAGAGCTTTGATTTGTTTTATCTGGTTTTGTGTGAGCATAAGTAGTATCAGTTCGAAGATTTATGATTTAGAAAACTAATTAAAATCTTAATTCAAAAATCTAAAATCAGAAATAAAATTAATCTTTCACGCAAAGCACAGAAAATCCATTGTTCTTACTGCTGTAACCCGCGGTAACCTTGCTGTTATTGTACGACAAAACCCTGTACCATGCGCCGAAAGTATAGTATTCTGTAGAACTCCACCAGTAACCATAGTAATCTTTACCGTAATATGTATAATTAAAATAACGGTATCCGGCCGGAATTGCAGCAAAGCCAACACTGTTGGTTGCTCCTGTATTTGGGCTTTTCCATCCTGTTATTGATTTTAATTTGCCACCTGCATTGCTCTCGCCGCCCAAATATGTTGTGAGCTTTGTCCATTCTGCATCAGTAGGTAAATGCCAGCCGGCAGGAGCTGCTTTTTTTGCAGTTTCCCAATCGTATAAATAACCGTATTTTATTACATTACTTTCTTCGTCATCATAAGCCCAACAACCCTTCTTAGCTTTGTATCGCAGGTTTTCTGCCATCCATATTTTATTGCCTATTTTAACTGTTTTGTAAATATTGCCGTCTCTGCTGTCCGTTAATGGTCCATAAGGCTCAATAACTGTCTTTTGAATTGTACTACCTATATTTTCATTTACTTTCGTTTCAACTTTTGTTTCAGTTTTTGCTGCTACAAAATTTGTATCTTTATTGACAACTATGTCTTTTTTGCGTGAAATATATAAATCTAATACTATGCTTGTACTATCTTTAATTTCAACATGTTGTCTTATTAGAACTTCAGTGCTATCAAGGTTTTTAGCAATAACTAAATGTTCTCCTTTATTAACTTTAACTTTTCGTACATCTCCGTTTTTCAGGTTGCCATAGGAAACATCATCAACTGATAAGATACAATTTGTATCAACTGTGATTATCAATGTGCTGGTTCCACGCTGATTCGTCAGAGGGTTGCAGTTTCCAAATAATAATGCAATTAACAGCAACAAGATAATATTGCGTAAAAAACTTGTTTGTTTCATAATATATTATTTTAAAATAATGTCAATATTTGTTTTAATTATAAGTTTTTTAATAATCTTTTATTTGTAAAAAAAGTTCATCATGTTTGAGTTCAAATATAAATATATTTTTCTTGATTTTATCTATTTGTTTAATTTATTTTCAATTTTATAGTTGAGTCCTCTCTGAAAAATCTTTTTATGCCACAAAAACAGAAAGCCTCAAAGTTTCACAAAGAATATACTATTGCTTTTCAATGCTTTGTGCAACTTAGTGTTTTAGAGCCTTGGTGGCATTTTTATATTTTATGACTTTTCGGAAGGGACTCATAATTAGAATTTATTGATAAATTTTTATTATACGAATTTATTTTATAAAAGATACAGTCGTAATTGATTAGCTTGTTGTATCTGAGTTTAAGAAATGCTAGAACATAAAAAAACCTGTATAATCAATATATACAGGTTTTTTTTATTAAATATAAGTTATTTTATTCGGCAACTACTTCAAATTTCACTTGTATCTGAATTTCTTTATGAAGTTTAACTTTAGCGCTATATGTACCGAGTTCTTTTATAGATTCGCCATCAACAATAATTTTTTTACGATCAATTTCAAAGTTAAATTGTTGTTTTATTGCATCAGCAATCTGAAGATTATTTACAGAACCGAAAATTTTACCTGTAGTACTTGCTTTTGCGCCAACTTTAAGAATTATGTTGTTAAGACCATCAGCAACTTTTTGAGCTTCTTTCCTTATTTTTTCATCTTTAAATGCGCGTTGTTTCTGCGTTTCTGCGGTAATTTTTTTGTTCTGCTCGGTTGCAACAATTGCAAGCGCTTTAGGAATAAGATAATTTCTTCCGTAACCGTTTTTTACGGTGATAACATCGTGTTTATACCCGAGGTTATGTATGTCTTGTTTTAATATAACTTCCATGTTTTGTTCTCCTTTATTTTAATAAATCTGCAACGTAAGGTAATAAAGCGATATGTCGTGCTCTTTTTATTGCCTGAGCAACTTTTCTCTGGTATTTGTCGGAAGTGCCTGTTAATCTTTTAGGCAATATTTTCCCTTGTTCATTAATAAATTTAAGGAGGAAGTCCCCGTCTTTATA
Source organism: Bacteroidota bacterium (assembly GCA_013334735.1). Lineage (GTDB taxonomy): Bacteria > Bacteroidota > Bacteroidia > Bacteroidales > CG2-30-32-10 > JAAXXA01. Next base: position 1,396 of record JAAXXA010000239.1, on the reverse strand, counting down.
GTCAATATATTTTATCCCACTTTTTTTGAAGCGGCAATATTTCTTTTTTTTGATATCAACATTTATTGGTGTTAAATATCTGATTTCTGAACTTTGTGCACTCATTTTTTTTAATTTTTAAGATTCGTAAATAATTTAAGCTTTTACTTTTTCAAATTGGATTTTAATCCCCTTTTCTTTTCGTTGTAAGCAATTGAATGCTTATCAAGTTTTACCGTAAGAAAACGGAGTATCCGTTCATCGCGTTTGTAAGCGACTTCTAAGTCTTTTATACTTTCTCCTTCTGCTTTGAATTCGATTAAATAATAAAAGCCTGTTGATTTTTTTTGAATGGGATAAGCTAATTTACGTAATCCCCAGTTGTTTTCAAAAACAACTTCAGCTCCTTTATCAGCTAATAGCTTGTGGAACTTGCTTACCGCTTCCTTCATCTGATCTTCAGATAAAACGGGAGTCATAATGAAAACGGTTTCGTACTGATTTGTCATTGTTTTTTAGGTTTTTAATTAATTGATTTTTTAATGTTTTTTTAATTGGACGGCAAAATTAAGAATATTTTTCTAATAAACAAGTAGTGTTATACAAATTGAGCAAATAATATTTTAGCGTGCTGGCTCCGATAGTAATTATAATCAAACTTATATACATTTTCGAAATACAATTCAGGAATGTCACCCTAAGTCACACTTCGAGACGAGGCAATATACCGAGTTACAAAAATAAATTTTATTATGCCTCTCCTCAATGAGACCTTGCGCTGTAGTTTTTTTTATAAATGTTACCTCGCATTTAGCATGCGTCGCATTGCGATGCGTTGAGCTTGTCTAAATGAATTTGTCGAAATGTAAAAACGAGTTTATCGAAATGTAAATGTGTAAATTAAAAGAAAAAACATTAAGTATATTTAATAAAATGTGTATATTTACAATGTTTATTAAGTATAATTGATATGGAAAATATTTTAAGAAATAGGTATTTAAAACAAATAAGACCTTATTACAATAAGCAACTAATTAAAGCAATAACTGGTCAGAGACGGGTTGGAAAAAGCTTTTTATTAAGGCAGGTATCTGAAGAGTTACGAAGTTTGCACAAAAAAGCAAATTTTTTGTATATTGATAAAGAGCAGCATAATTTTGATGGTTTGCAAACTTATTCACAGTTGTTCGATTATGTAAAGCGTAACAGCGCCAAAGGTATGAATTACCTTTTTTTAGATGAGGTTCAGGAGATAAAGGGATTTGAAAAAGCTTTACGTAGTTTGCTTGCAGAGGGTAATTACGACATTTATTGTACGGGTAGCAATTCCGATATGTTTTCGGGTGAATTGGCAACATTCCTTAGTGGCAGGCAAATCGAAATTCAGGTATATAGCCTTTCGTTTAGCGAATTTGCT
>JAAXXA010000841.1 GCA_013334735.1 Bacteroidota bacterium | reverse complement strand
GTAAAAATTTGGTTGGACAAACCACGTGTTTTTATTTCAATTTTTCTAACTTTCTTTATAAGTTCTGAGGTTTCCATCTTTTTATAGTTGTACTCTCAAATTATACTATGATTTTTAAAAGGTATTCGGTAATCGGTAAAATTTGGTATTCGGTATTCGGCACTACGGCTGCGCTCAGTGTCCGAATCGGTAATTGGTAATCGGTAAAAAGGGATAACCAATTAAACCTTTACAACTTTATAACTTTATAAACTTTCTAACTTTACACTTATTAAGGTACTTCAACGGTATTTAAAATTTCGTTAATAATTTCTTCTGTTGTAATATTTTCAGCTTCTGCTTCGTAAGTGAGACCAATTCGATGTCTTAGAACATCATGGCAAACAGCTCTAACATCTTCGGGTATTACATAACCTCTGCGTTTAAGGAAAGCATAAGCTTTTGATGCCAGCGTAAGATATATGCTTGCTCGAGGAGAACCTCCATAATTGATAAGACTTTTAAATTTCGCAAGGTTATATTCCTGAGGAAATCTGGTAGCGAATACAATATCAATTATATAATTTTCAATTTTTTCGTCAACGTAAACTTCCCTTACAATACTTCTTGCTTTAACAATATCAACAAGATTTAAAACAGGATTTGGTGTCGGCAGGCTTAATCCCATATTTTCGCGAATAATGAGTTTTTCATCATTTTTATTAGGATAAGTAATTACTATCTTAAGCATGAAACGATCCACCTGAGCTTCAGGTAAAGGGTATGTACCCTCTTGTTCAATGGGGTTTTGAGTAGCCATTACCAAAAAAGGTTCTTCAAGCTTATAAGTTTGTTCACCAATAGTAACCTGTCGTTCCTGCATAGCTTCCAATAATGCGCTTTGAACTTTAGCCGGAGAACGGTTAATTTCGTCAGCGAGAATGAAATTGGCGAATATTGGTCCTTTTTTAACCATAAATTCTTCTTTCTTCTGACTATATATCATTGTTCCTATAAGGTCGGCAGGTAGAAGATCAGGAGTAAACTGAATTCTGTTAAACTTAGCATTAATGGTTTGCGCCAGTGTTTTAATAGCTAAGGTTTTTGCCAAACCGGGTACACCTTCTAAAAGAATATGTCCGTTTGAAAGTAAGCCAATAAGTAATCGTTCGACCATTTGTTTTTGTCCGACAATTACCTTGTTCATTTCCATGTTTAGAATGTCAACGAAAGAACTTTCTCTTTGTATCTTTTCGTTAAGTTCCCTTATATCGGTAGTTTCCTGCATAGTGCTTTTATTTTTATTTTGCTGCAAATGTAAAAATTTGATTTATACAAACTCAAAAATTAAAAGTTAAAATTTGTTAGTAGCTTCGTTAAAAAAAGTTAAAGGGTTTTACTGTTCAAATTCAGGATAAAATCATAGTTTTAAAATAATTTTCTATATTTTGTAAATTATGAATATCCAACACTCAATATTCAATTTTCAAGTTAAAGTAAAGTATTTATATGATCAGCCTTCAGCAAGCCACAACATTCAATATCTTCAAAGTTATTTTTATATTTAACATGTTGTCGGAACATACCTTCTTTAATAAATTTGTTTTTAAATAATACATTCCCCGAAGCTTTGTTTCGACAAAGAAAATAAGCATGAACCTTATTTAGTAACATTACTTCAAAAGCATATTTAACTACACTTCTCACAGCTTCGGTACAATAACCATTGTTCCAATATTCT
>JAAXXA010000238.1 GCA_013334735.1 Bacteroidota bacterium | reverse complement strand
ATATAGAGCTTGTTTTTCAATATTTAGATGAATTACTTGAAAAGCAAGAAAATCCAAAACCACGCAAACAAGTAGGTTTTACACTTCCGAAAAAGAAATAACACACATCCCCACAGCAGCCAAAAAAGCAAATGCGCCCCTAATTTTTTGGCTGCTGTTCCCCGCTCCATCCCTTCTGTTGTTTTTTCTGTAAAGTGAATCATGCTTTTTGTATCAAACCCGCAGCAGCACATTATTTTTTCAATTAAAAAAATAAAAAGCTGCACAACGCTACAAACAAAAAGGCACGCCATAAAAAAACAACCCCAAGCTATATTAACATAATGTGCTCCTATAAAACAGCCTATTTTAAAGGCTTTGATATTGTTGGCAGCAGTCTTATAGGCACACTATGTTAAATAGCCGCACGGCAAACCCACGCCAGACGCACAACACAGCGACAAGAAAGTGAAAAGTGAAAAGTTGAAAGTGAAAAGTAAAATAAAGAAAAGTTGTGGAAGCCTTATTAAACCTGCTTATGCAAAGTTAAGCCGCCGCCACTGCGCACAGTCAAGGTTAAAATAAATTTTGATAAAAATTTTTACTTGTTATCATTTAGTTTTTAAAGGTGTAAAATTTTTTATCAAAAACCTTGACACTTCCCGTCCCGCTTGCTTTTTTGTTGCCTAAGCAGTTTTAATAAGGAAAGCTATGTCCAAGCCAAAACAAGCGGAAAGGCTTAATAACATTATGAATTTAAAAATATATAATATGAAAACAAGAGAAAAAAAATTGTTGTACCGATACGGAACATTTTTGTAAATATTATTTTGTTCCTATCGGCATAACTCGTTCTAATCATATTTGCTCCACAAATCTGTTAAAAACGAGTATAGCACGTTGTGAATGGTTACGTATAAGCAGGATATTTTATGTTCGTCTATCTGAAAAATTAAACAACAAGATTTTTTTAGAAATATATTATAGTGAAATGCACAGGGAAATAAGCATAAGGGGTAAAATATTTAGTAAAAAAGATAGCCGTGTTTAGTGTATATCAAGTCAATTTGAACGGAAATAATATTTTATTTAGCGGAAATACTTTTTGGTGAAAAAAAAGAGTTATTTTAGCAATATAAAACCAAATAAATGAGCCTCCCCGGGTATGGAAACAAAACGCTTGAAACAAAGGGATACGAAGGAAAGCCATCGTATTCTTTTGTTTTTTTTAGAAAAAGAGTAATAGAAAAAGGGACGTGGGGCAATTTTTTTAATGAATTAGGTAACCATTTAGGAAACGTGCTGCTTACTTGCTCAGATCGCAAAATAGCGCATGAATCCTATACCGGTTCCGGAATTATCGATTACTACTCTGCCGATATTAAAAGCGCTACAGACTACTACCCGGGTGGATTTCCTTTACCAGGACGGTCATTTAATTTAGGCTCATATCGTTTCGGGCACAACGGGCAGGAATCTGATGCCGAAATTACAGGAAGTTGGGGGAATAATTATACAGCTGAATTTTGGGAATACGATAGCAGGACTATTAGAAGATGGAATGAAGATCCCATAACATGTCCATGGCTTAGTCCATATTCTGCTTTTAGTGATAATCCAATTGCTTTTGATGATCCTGATGGGTTGCAACCAAAGAACAAAAACCACAGAAATAAAATACATAAACGTAGAAAAGTTCCAAGACATACTGATAAATTTAATATAAATGTTGGTGAAAATAAGGGATGTAAACATGAAGGAACTGATATCTCAGGTTCAACTCCATTTAGTCATAATCCTTGGAATGATGTTATGAATAAAATAACATCATGGACAAATGGTGATCCAAATATTAAAATAAGCGCATTTTATACAAAGATAAATACTTTACCATTCGGCGAAGATTGGATTATTAAAACAGCTCTTGTCCCGATAATTTCAGATTTTGTTGGAGGTCCTTTTATTGGTCTTATTTATACAATAGGGCCTTTTTATAACATTTTTGAGCATTTAGGTGATAGAATGAATTATATTTTTAGTTCTTCAACATTATACGAAACTGCCGAAAGTCCTGAAATTAGAACAATTTATAAGATTATGAATGCAGGGGATGTGCTTAATGTAATTATAACACCAGCAAAAGTTAAAGCTGATTGCTATAAATATAGAATAAAAGCCAGTATTGAAGCAAGTGAAAGCTGGCCCCTAGAAAATAAATCATATTATTTTAAAGGTAGATCGGTAAATATTACACGACCTGATTTGGATCAAGTTTCATCAGGTGCAGCAAGGAGAAGGCTAAAAAGGTCTGGTGCTTATATTTGGGATAAATTTGAAAAAGAGAACAAGTAAACAAAAGTTTATTAAAATATTAATTACACAAAAAGTGATTCAATTAATACAATGTATATTTCTTTTTTTATTGATTGGTATTGATGCAACTTTTGGACAAAATTTGATTTTAAATCACGGTTTTGAAGAATATTTGCATTGCCCCAAAGGTCCGAATAATAATGTAACAAAAAGCGTCAAAAATTGGTTTACTGGATCTATAGGTGCCGATTATTATAACAAATGTGGATATATTTGTAAAAAGCAAGAACCAAGAAATGGAAAAGGTTATGCAGGTTTTGGTTTATTTGAAAATCATGGAAATGGCTTTACAAAAGAATATATAGAAGGAACCCTGAAATGTTCTTTAATCAAAGAGCAGTCTTACTATTTTGAAATGTATTTTTTATTAAGTAAATACTATTCTCAAAATATAATTGCATTAAATAAAATAGATCTATATTTTTTTAATCAATTACAGAAAAATTTAAACACTAATAATTTTATTCTGAAACCAGATATTGAATTTTTGAATAAAAATTTCTTTTGTGATACATTAAATTGGATGAAGCTTTCCGGCTATTATAAAGCAAGCGGAGGAGAAAACTATTTTATAATAGGAAACTTTTATCCAAATGATCAAATTAATTATAGTACAATAAGAAAAGAAAAGACATGTACTGAAAAGAAAAAAAGACAAAACAATATTTGTTGTTTAGAAGTTGCATATTATTTTATTGATGATGTTAAACTTGTTCCAATAGATAGTCTTGGAAACGAAATTCCATGCAAATGCCCTGAAGATACTGCATTAACGGGTAATATAGATACAACAGAAATAAAAGTTAATGAACCTGTAATTATTGATAATTTATATTTTGCAATTAATAAATCAGATTTGCTGCCAGTATCCTATCCCTCGCTTGAAAAGCTTATAGGTTTTCTTAAAGAAAATTTTACTTACAAAATAGAAATATTTGGACATACTGATAACACAGGCAAGGAGGAGGATAACGATGTATTATCAGAAGCAAGAGCAAAAGCCGTTGTAGATTACTTAATTGAAAAAGGCATACAAAAAGAAAGGCTAAGTTATAGAGGATTTGGAAGCACACAACCCATAGATTCAAATGATAACGAAGAAGGCAGGTCAAGAAACAGGAGAGTGGAATTTAAGATATTGAGTAAATGAAGTAAAGTCCAAACACCAGGTAGATAGGGGTAGTGTACAAACTATCACTTACAAGGAAGTAGTTTTATAAAATATTGGATATTAGAAAAACACACAAGCCCTGAGTTCTCGGGGCTTTTACGTTATAGGGTATTTTTGCTTTCTTAAATCATTTTCAGGTTCGACACCTAGTTCAGTAAACGTTACCGCATTGTGACATAAGCTAAAGTAATTACAAACACGCCTCAGAGCCTCTTTAAAAATAACAATATCGGGAGCATAAGCCGTTTGATAAATCATGAGATTTCTTTTAAGCACAGGTCCCTTTCGTGCAGATTTACTTTCATCGTACTTCACGCAAAAATACCAGGCATCACATTGCTTCTTAATAGTATTTGTAATATCAAGGCAGGTTTTATGATCCTCACAGTTGATGACAACAGATAAACATTGATTAAACTTACCGTTATACATGAGTAAAGAAAATTTAAGAAGTTAAGAGTTCAGAAAGATTATCCTTAAGCCGTTTATTAGCAATAGCAATATCAATCATTTTAAACAGAGCTTGTTTTTCTTCCTTACCAAGTTTATCAATCATTTTAATTTTTTCCAATAAAGGCAGGTTTAGCACATCGTTAACATCGCTGCTTTTAAAGAACTCCGCAATAGACACCTCAAACACTTTGGCAAGTTTTTCAAGTGTAGAAACAGACGGTTCCACTTTACCGTTTTCAATGCGGGAGTATTGCCCTTGCGGAACGCCGGAACCGGCGCATATTTCTTTCTGAGAAAGTTTTTTTACCTCCCTAAGCCTTTTGATATTCTTTGCTATCAGTAGAATTGTTTTGCTCATTTGGTTAAAATATATGCTTCAAAAGTAATAATAAAGGCTGTTCAATGCAATAATATAAAATTTATTTGGAATGTATATGCATTTTAATATATATTTGCAAACATAAACAATATACATTTCAATGCAAAAGATTTTTTAAACTATGGAACCATTAAACACCCAAAACCCCGAACATATTACATGGAAACACGAACAACTAAACTTTGCCATACTTGGCGGCATCAGGCTTGAAGGATTAGACAGGCTGAGAGTAACTATAAAGACCGAGTTTAAAACCATTGCCATACGCCACAACTTAGATTTATACAACGACGGACAATTAGAAAAACTTGTACGCAAATACGCCGAACGCTTTGAAATAGGCACGGTGTATATAGGTAAAGCATTAGGCGAGCTTATAAACAGGCTGGAAAATTACAGGCTACAGGAAATAAAAAAACAAGAAATTCCTGAAATAAAAAAAACACTTTCCGAAACACAAATAAAAGAAGCGAAACTTTTTCTCCAAACTCCTGACTTATTACTCCGCACTAATGAACTTATAGGAAAAACAGGAATGATAGGCGAAGAACATAACAGGCTATTGATGTATTTAATATTTACAAGCCGCAAAAGAGAATGCCCTTTGCACGTGATAAGCCTTGCAGCAAGCGGAACAGGAAAAAGTTATTTACAGGAAAAAGTAAGCGAGCTCATTCCCGAAGAAGACAGGCTTGAAATAACCACACTAAGCGAAAACGCATTGTATTACTTCGGTCAGCAGGAATTAAAACACAAACTTATATTGATAGAAGATTTAGACGGAACCGAAAGCGTGTTGTATCCTTTGCGGGAACTCAAAAGCAAAAGAAAGATCACGAAAACCGTAACAATCAAAGACAGCAAAGGAAATACAAAAACGGTACATTTAACAGTAGAAGGACCTGTAAGCGTTGCAGGCTGTACCACACAGGAAAGCATATACGAAGATAATGCAAACCGTTCATTCCTTATTTATCTTGATGAAAGCAAAGAACAGGACGAAAGAATTATGAACTATCAACGCAAACTC
>JAAXXA010000237.1 GCA_013334735.1 Bacteroidota bacterium | reverse complement strand
CCCAACTAAAGGCGTTACATGGCTTCAGTTTAATGTAGGTTATTACCTTTTTGCAATTTTGTTTCTTGTTTTTGATGTTGAAACAGTTTTTGTTTTTCCATGGGCTGTTGTGATGCGCGAAGTTGGGATAGTTGCTTTTGTTGAAATAATTATATTCTTTATAATTCTGGGATTAGGTTTAATGTACGCCTGGAAAAAACATGCTTTGATATGGGAATAAAATCAATGAAATACGAAGAATTCAAGGACAATGAAACCCTTGAACTCTTTAAACAAACAGGAGGAAATGTTTTTCTTACTACAGTAGATGGAATTATCAACTGGGGGCGCAAAAATTCTCTCTGGCCATTAACTTTTGCCACAAGTTGTTGTGGAATTGAAATGATGGCATTTGGTGGATCACGCCATGATATGTCAAGGTTTGGCTTTGAGGTTTACAGGGCTAGTCCTCGTCAGGCTGACGTAATAATTGTTGCCGGTACTATAGTTCATAAAATGGCACCTGTTCTGAAAAGATTATACGATCAAATGGCAGACCCCAAATACGTGGTTGCTATGGGAGCTTGCGCTATTTCCGGCGGTCCATTTTTCACAAATTCATACAGCGTGGTAAGAGGTGTTGAACATGTTATTCCTGTTGATGTTTATATTCCCGGATGCCCTCCAAGACCGGAAGCTTTGATTTATGGGATGATGCAATTACAAAGAAAAATTGAAACTGAATCCATAATGGTAAAAAGAGACCCGATAAAGGAATATTTTTAATTGAAGTTGAATTTGTAATTATATAGGTATAAGTAGATAGAGGTAAAAGGTATAATAAACACTCACCGCTAAGGGAAAAGAATATTTTATGAAAAATGCAAAATATACTATTGATCAAAAAAATGCTTTTTTAACACTTTACCTTATACCCTTTACCTTTATACCTAAACAGCAAATATTTTTTTTTAATAAACTGATTCATAACAAAGAAACCATTAAACCAATAACTAAATGGATAACGATAAATTAAAAGAAAAAGTTCTGTCAATTGTTCCAAATGCAGAAATAGTTAATGGGAATCAGTATCTCGAAGTAACTGTTATTCCGGGTAAACTTCATGAACTGGCAAAACAACTTAAAGAAAACCCCGAAACAAATTTCGATTTTTTGTTCTGCCAATCCGGCGTTGATTATGGTGACAGCTTATGTGTGGTATATCATCTTGAATCTCTTAAACACAAGCAATCCATCGTATTAAAAACCAAAACACCTAACAGAGAAAACCCTATTATCGATAGCGTTTACGATATTTGGAAAGCCGCTGAATACCATGAAAGAGAAATTTACGACCTGCTTGGTATAAAATTCAGAAATCACCCCGATTTAAGAAGATTTTTCTTAGAAGAATCATGGGGATATCCTCTGCGTAAGGACTTTAAAGATGAAATAAATATTATTGAAAAATAAATTATTTTAGATTTTCGATTTAAGATTTAAGATTTAAGATTAAAATTATACAATATGTCAGAAGAAATTTCAAGTGTTGTTGATATTGACCAGCAGGAATATATAATAAATATAGGTCCTCAGCATCCATCTACGCATGGTGTTTTAAGGTTTGTGGTATCACTTCAGGGTGAAGTTGTAAAAAGTTTACAACCTCACATAGGTTATATTCACCGTGGCATTGAAAAGATGTGCGAAAATCTCACCTATCAGCAAATCATTCATCTTACCGACAGAATGGATTATCTTTCTGCTCATACTAATAACGAAGCTGTGTGCTTATGTGTTGAAAAAGCGCTTGGTATTGAGGTTCCGGAAAGAGTTAAATATATTCGTACAATACTTGATGAACTCACACGACTGGCTTCACATCAATTATGGTGGTGTTCGTTTGGAATGGACCTTGGAGGGCAAACTTGTTATTTTTATGGATTACGCGACCGTGAAAAAATCCTTGATATTTTCGAGGAAACATGCGGAGCCAGATTACTTCTTAGCTATAATACTCCAGGAGGTTTGATGTGGGATATTCATCCTAATTTTCAAAAAAGAATTAAAGAATTCATTAAATACTTCCGTAAAAAACTACCCGAATATGATGCAATACTTACCGGCAATGTAATAATGCATCAAAGAACTGAAGATATTGGGATTCTTTCGCTTGAAGATGCAATTAGTTATGGAATTACCGGTCCTACTGCACGAGCTTCCGGCTTTTCCTGCGATGTAAGGAAACGCTACCCATACAGCGCTTATGACAAAGCTGATTTTAAAGAAATTATTTATACAAAAGGTGATACTTTCCATCGCTATCAGGCAAGAATGGATGAAATGTGGGAATCAATGAAAATATTAGAACAGCTTGTTGACAATATTCCTGAAGGCGACTTTACAGCTAAAATGAAACCTGTAATTAAATTACCTGAAGGCGAATATTATCAGAGAGTTGAATCAGCAAGAGGCGAGTTAGGAGTGTTTATAGTAAGTAAAGGAGAAAAATACCCTTATAGAATGAAATTCCGTAGTCCTAATTTTTGCAATCTGGCTATAATGAACAAATTAACATCAAACTTTAAAATAGCCGACTTAATTGCAATAAGCGGTTCTTTAGATCTCGTAATTCCGGATATTGACAGGTAAGTGAAAAGTGAAAAACGAAAAGTGAAAAGTAAATAAGGAATATTTTAATAAAAGAAGAAAATATTAAATTACAAATAATCTATCTTTAAACTGATAGACTGAAATTAAAATAGATTTTATGCAAGATTTCAAATTCAATATTTATGATTTATCATCCTTCACACATTGGGTTGATGTATCGCTTTACAGTTACTGTACTCCCTTTTGGGCCATGATGTGGGAAATGATCATTATTGGGGTAGCTATGCTTTTATTTTATGCTGTAATAGGTCTTTTTCTGGTTTATGCCGAAAGAAAAGTTTGCGCTTTCATGCAGAACCGTATTGGACCTAACCGTGTTGGACCTTATGGTTTCATCCAAACAGTTGCCGACCTTGTTAAGCTTTTAATGAAAGAGCTTGTTATTATAAGGAAATCTGATAAATTTCTTTTTTACCTCGCACCTTTTATTGTAATTATTGTTAATTTTATGACAATGGCAGCTATCCCATTTGCAAAAGGTATTCATGCTATAGATTTTAACATAGGTGTTTTGTATATAATGGCGATATCTTCAATGGGAGTAATAGGTGTTTTGATCGCGGGCTGGTCAAGTAATAACAAATTTTCTATGATAGGCGCTATGCGTAGTGGCGCTCAGATAGTAAGTTATGAATTATCAGTTGGTTTTTCATTAATAACAATGTGTGTTCTTGCTGGCAGCATGCAATTATCAACAATAGTTGAAGGACAATCCGAATGTTGGTATATTTTTCAAGGGCATATTCCCGCGATTATAGCATTCGTGATTTTTCTTATTGCAGGTACAGCAGAAACAAACAGAGGACCTTTTGACCTTGCAGAAGCAGAATCAGAACTAACAGCCGGTTATCATACCGAATATTCGGGTATTTCATTCGCTTTTTTTTACCTTGCAGAATATATAAACATGTTTATTATTGCATCAATAGCAGCTACTGTCTTTTGGGGAGGTTGGATGCCTTTCCATATATCAGGTTTAGCCGGGTTCAATAATATAATGGACTTTATTCCGCCTTTTATATGGTACATAGGAAAAACATTTGTAATAATATGGATTATGATGTGGTTTAAATGGACGTTCCCTCGCCTAAGAATCGACCAATTACTTACTTTGGAATGGAAATATTTATTACCAATTAATCTTGTGAATATAATCTTAATGGCTTTAATAGTATTAATGGGCTGGCATTTTTAAATTATGAAAAGTTTTATAAAATACATATCGGATATTTTTTCGGGAGTTGCTTCTCTGCTTAAAGGTATGAGAGTAACTGGAAAATATTTTTTTTCTCCCCGGGCAATCGTTACTCAGCAATATCCTGAGAACAGACACAAAAAAGGGAAAAAGAAATTAGAAATGTTTGATCGTTTTAAGGGTGAAGTGATTATGCCTCACAGCGAAAACAATCAGCACAAATGCACAGCTTGTGGTATTTGCGAAAATAACTGTCCTAATGGCACTATTGAAGTAATTTCGGTTATGAATATAGGTGAAGATGGAAAAAAGAAAAGAGCCCTCGACAAACATATTTACAGGCTCAGTATGTGTTCATTTTGTGCTTTGTGTGTAAAAACCTGTCCTTCTAAAGCGCTTGCTTTTTCGCAGGAATTTGAGCATGCTGTTTTTGACAGAAAAAAATTAATCAAAATATTAAATAAACCAGGTTCAACTTTAATGAAAGGTATAGAATAATGAACGGAAATCAATTTATGTTTTACATGTTCGCTTCAGTAATTATAATTTCCTCAATTCTTACTGTTACAAGCAGAAAAATACTGAGAGCAGCAGTTTACTTATTATTTGTATTAGTTTCTACCTCCGGCTTATACTTTATGCTCAACTATCAGTTTTTGGCGGCTATTCAACTTACGCTTTATGCCGGTGGCATTGTGGTATTGATAATTTTTTCAATATTACTAACAAGTCATATAGGCGAAAGATTTGATCTTATTAAACCACAAAAATCACTTTTTTCTGCTATTGCAGTAATTGCCGGCGCAGTATTGTGTATAATTACTATACTCAATTATAAATTTTCTGCAGGACAAGCTGTTGCAAGAGAAGTTAATATGAATATTATCGGAAAAGATCTTTTAAGCATGGAGTATAATGGGTTCATACTTCCTTTCGAAGTGATAAGTATTCTTTTACTAGCCGCCATGATCGGTTCCATAGTTGTTGCAAAAAAAATTAAGAAATAATATAAAAATCACAGTTATGACAGAGGGCATTCCTTTAAACTATTTTCTAATCTTAAGTACATTAATGTTTTTTATTGGCATTTACGGTTTTTTAACCCGCAGAAACCTTATTACAATACTAATGTCTGTTGAATTAATTTTAAATTCCGTAAACATAAATTTTGTTGCATTCAACAATTATCTTTATCCTGACAGGTTACAGGGACATTTTTTCACATTGTTTATTATTGCCGTTGCAGCAGCCGAAGCCGCAGTTGCGATAGCTATTATTATCAATATTTATAGAAATTTTAAATCTATTAATGTTGAGGATGCCAATGAAATGAAATATTAAAAAAAGTGCCTAAAGTGCCTTGAGTTTGGAGTGCCTAGAGTTAAAGCACTCATTAGATAAAAAAATAATATAAAATTAGAAATATGATTAACTTCACCTACACCCTATTTATCGTACTGATACCATTAGTAATGTTTTTATTTCTTGGTCTGTTTGGTCATAAATTAAAAACATTTGCCGGAATATTAGGCTCTTTCGGGCTGT
>JAAXXA010000236.1 GCA_013334735.1 Bacteroidota bacterium | reverse complement strand
ATCTTAAATTCAGCCAGGTGCTTATGCTGCAAACATCTGCTACGCTTGGAGGTACAGTAACTTACACAGTACCCGCCGATAAAGTCTGGAAAATTGAAGCTGTAATGTTCGGAGGTTCTGCATCTAACGTATCTTGTAGCACAAGTGGTACTGTGGATTGGAATATAAAACAAATTAATGGAGTTTATGCCGGTTCATATATACTTAGATTATTATTTGCGGTTAATCTAACCGGTGGCTCCAGTGGTCCAAAATGGATGGGCGCCGGCAATAGTATAACAATAAAAACAGAAGATGCAAGCTGTGTGGGAACAGTACCTGTTAACTGGCTTTCTGTAATTGAATTTGATGTTGTTCCTTAAAAACCCCAACTGTTTGTAAGCATAACTTACGCTGTACGCGCAGTTCGGTACTTTTAAAACTTTAATTTTCTTTTAAAACCATATCATCATACTCTATCTCGAAACGTAGTTTATGTTTCGATTCTTCTTGCGCGAGCATCAAAAAAAGTGATTTTAATTCTGCATTTGGCGCTCTCTCCGATAAATTTAAATAAAGTTTAAATGACGATTTTTCTTTATTCATTGCCAATACCAATGCTTCCTGATATGTCATATCGTTTGCGGCAGGAGTTTTAACCAAATAATCTGAAATTTTTAAATCGGAGATTATTTCAGAAGAAACTTCGTAAATACCTTTTTCTTTTATATCTAGCAACTTAGCTTTATGTCCCATTTCTTCCTGTGCAAATTGATTAAAAACTATGCGCATAGCTTCTATTTTCATTTTTGAAGCCAAGTCAGAATAAAATTCTACAGCTTCCTGCTCCTGACAAATAGCAAATTCTAAAATATCGTTAACTGATCCAAATTCTTTCATATATATAATATTTATTTGTTAATATTTACTTTTTTGATAATTGTTTATGCATAGTGTTAGCCGCGGCGCGTCCTGCTCCCATAGCCAGGATAACGGTAGCGGAACCAGTAACAATGTCGCCGCCGGCATATACTTTTGGAATTGAAGTTTCCATTGTTTTTTCGTTAGCGTCAATATAACCCCATTTATTTCTTTTAAGATCAGGCGAAGTGCTGAAAATAATCGGATTAGGACCTGTTCCAATAGCTATAATAGCCGAATCGCACTCAATAATAAAGTTAGAATCCTTAATAGGAACAGGACGTCTTCTGCCTGAACTATCGGGTTCAACCAATTCCATTTTAATACATTCCACTGCTTTTAACGAATTATAATCCGTTCCAATATATCTGACAGGAGATGTTAAAAGTTTGAATTTTATACCTTCTTCCTCGGCATGATGAACTTCTTCTAATCGAGCAGGTAATTCGTGTCTCGAACGACGATATACTATTGTAACCTCTGTAGAGCCAGTCCTTATAGCAGTTCGCGCACAATCCATCGCCACGTTACCACCTCCCACAATCACAACTTTATTTCCTTTAGGCATAGGTGTATCATATTCGGGAAATCGGTATGCTTTCATGAGATTCATTCGTGTAAGATATTCATTTGACGAAAATACATTTCCTAAACTTTCACCTTCAACCCCCATAAATACAGGTAATCCGGCGCCTACGCCAATATACACAGCATCAAAATGTTCCCGAAGTTCGTCAACTGTAAGAATGTTGCCAATTACATGGTTAAGCTCAAACCGAACTCCTAATTCTTTAAGATAATTTATTTCAAACTGAACAATTGATTTTGGCAGACGAAATTCTGGAATTCCATAAGTAAGAACGCCTCCCAGTTCATGCAGAGCTTCGAAAACTGTAACGGAATAACCTAACAGTGCCATATCTGCAGCAACGGTAAGACCGCCAGGACCCGAACCTACAACGGCAATTCTTTTGTTAGTTTTGTTTTTTATTACAGGTATTTTTACCAAATCCATTTTTCTTTCAAAATCAGCTACAAACCTTTCCAAACGTCCAATAGCAACTGGCATATCTTTTATTCCGAGTATACATTTGGCTTCGCACTGACTTTCTTGCGGACATACACGACCACAAACAGCAGGTAAAACATTTCTTTCTTTTATTTTTTTTGCAGCGCCATCGAAATCATTTTCGCGCATCAGTTTGATAAAAGCTGGAATATCAATATCAACAGGACATCCTTCAACGCATTTCGGAGCTTTGCATTGCAGGCATCGCCCTGCTTCTAACGATGCTAGTTCGGACGTGTAACCATAAGGCACTTCCTGATGATTATGTATCCTTAGTGTTTTATCCTGCTCAGGCATTTCCTGCCTCGGAATTTTTAATTTAATTTTTCGTTCGTCACTTTTTGTAAGCCCATGCCATTCACAGCCTTTTTTAAGACAAATAAAGAAAGGTATCAATCTGGATAATGCTGAAATAATTACATGACCTACAGGAGACCCGCATTCGCCACAGCAGATTTCTTTACTTATAAGACTTTTATGACATTCAGGACAAAGAATATCATCAAGCACTTCATTTGTTTCAATAGGTATGCTGGATTCTACTTCAAAAACATCAAGATATGGACTAAGGATAAGATCTGTTTCTTGTCCTTTAAATACAGCTTTTAAAACTAATTGCTTCTTGTCTTTTGTTTCAACATTAAAACTTTGATGACAATACGGGCAATAAGTGTTTAAATATGTTTTAAATTTTAAATATTTAATATCCAGATCTAACATAACAAATAGTGCCTAAAGTTTGTAGTGCCTTGAATGCCTAAAGTTGAGGCTATCTGATTGAAAAAAGTAATGATAATTTTTCATCTTTTAAATACAAGTTATTTCTTTTTTCTAGTTCATCGAAATTCACTAAATGACCATCGAAATCGGGACCATCCACACAACAAAATTGTGTTTTATCGCCTACTTTTACTCTACAGCCTCCGCACATTCCTGTTCCATCAATCATAATGGGATTAAGGCTTACCATTGTAGGAATATTAAATTTTTTAGTAAGTATGCACACATTTTTCATCATAATAATTGGACCTATAGCATATACTATCTTGATATCGTAACGTTCCTCAAGATATTTTTTGAGTGGTTGGGTAACAAAGCCCCTTTCTCCATAGCTTCCATCATCAGTGGTAATAATAAGTTCATCACAAACTGCATTCATCTCATTTTCGAGAATCATAAGTTCTTTATCTTTTGCGCCTATAATTCCTATAACAAAATTTCCGGCTTCTTTAAAAGCTTTGGCTATATGATGAAGGATGGCAACACCTGTTCCTCCGCCAACCATCAGAACGGTTCCCATTTTATTAATGTTGGCAGGTTTGCCCAAAGGTCCAACCACATCTTTTATTATATCTCCTTCTTTTAAAGAGCGCATAAGAGCTGTGGTTTTACCGACAACCTGAAAGATAATAGTAATAATGCCTGCAAATTCATCTTTATCTGCAACTGTAAGGGGAATTCTTTCGCCGGTTTCGTTTATTCGTAAAATTACAAATTGCCCTGCTTTTACTTTAGCTGCAATTTTAGGGGCGCTAATGTCGAATCTGACAATAGTACCTTTAGCCATTTCTTGTTTTCGGACAATTTGAAACATTTTTCAATCAATTACTAATATTCAATTACGAATTACGGGTAGAGTAATTGTTATAAATTTACTTTAGGCACTCCGCCGACTGGAGCGGACTCTAGGCACTTTAATCCGCCGTAGCGGACTTATTTGTTTACCATTCCAGACTATCTTCGAGTCTGATATCCGAAAGGTCGTTTTTACTTAATCCATGCCAGGTACAGCCTTTTTTGGAACAGATATAAAAATCAATCATTTTGGTACGAGCTCCAACTAATATTTTTGCTATCTGAGTACCGCATTTTTCACACTTTCCGCCATTAACCATAAGGCTTGTATTACAATGAGGACAACTTATATCGCCAACGGTTTCTTCTTCGGGAAGAAAAACTGTTGATTTTGAAGAAAAAACATTCAAATACGGGCTTAACATAATAAGTCCCGATTCACCGTTTTTCTTTTTAATTTTGAGTTTAATCATATCGCCTTCTATCAAAGCTCTTTTACAATGAGGGCAATAAGTTTGAAGAAAAGTCCCTGTTTCAATTATTTCTTTATTTTCCTCTTCTTTTGTCAGGGCTTTTTTATCTTCTTTATGATGAGAAATATCATCAGTTAAGTGTTTTCCTCTGTACTCAAACTCCTGATATAACTTGGTTAAAGCGCTTGACAAGTCTTCAAAACCAATATTATGGTTTTTACAACCTTTGCGTGAACAAAAATTTATTTTCCCACCAATATCCAGTATCAATGAAGACATTGGAGCCGTACAAGCGGAGCAAAGCTCTTTGGCTGTGATTTCTGATTTGCAGAACGGACAGGAGAAAACAGCAATTAAATCATTTTCCAATGTTATATCGCAAACAAAATTATAACTGCCATAAATAGAACTTAACCTTATTGTTCCTTTATTTTTAGAGTCATTAACCAATAACTTAATACTTGGTTCATTGTCAACTTTGTGTTCGTGATCCATAAGCGATTTGCCGCATTCCGGACATTTAACATTTAAAGATATGAAACTGTAATTTGTCATTTTTAATTTTTTATAAAAGGTTACACAAATATAATTAAATTTATTATAACAATAATAAAGTTTTTTTTTCTTAGTTCAAAGAAAGCTCAAATTTACATAAAAGTTATACGTAAAGAGAAAAAATATTTTCATTTATTTTTTCTCTTTGTAACCTGATTAATTCACAATGTTAGTAAATGGTTTTAATTTTTGCTCCGTTGAAATGTTTTTTATTTTGCGATCCCCTTTTTTATAATTTTTTTTATTTACGGGTACTGTTTATTCCAAGTAGAGCCGTAAAATACCAATAGAACATGAGTTTTTCCGAAAAACTTCTTTTCATACCAATATCTTCTATTGGAATTTTTGCT
The DNA here is from genome assembly GCA_013334735.1 of Bacteroidota bacterium. Classification (GTDB taxonomy): domain Bacteria; phylum Bacteroidota; class Bacteroidia; order Bacteroidales; family CG2-30-32-10; genus JAAXXA01. The sequence goes on along the minus strand of JAAXXA010000236.1, from coordinate 474 downwards.
GTACTTTCTTTTTTGAAAACAAGTGATAAGTCCTGATTTTTCTCAACTTCAGGAAGTTTAACAACTAATTGTTTATTTTCAAGATGCAGGTAAGCAGGATTACCGAAATACAGGGTTCGTTTTATCATAATTATTAATATTCATGTTGCAACCATCGAGATAAATTTTTAAAATATCCAAAATAGATAATCTAAAATAGATAATCTAAAATAGATAATCTTGTAAATATCACACATTCATCTTTATAATTATAACTGCATCTAAGCATTTTTGCTTTTATTTCGACTGCGCTCAATAACCTCGCAAACATTCTAAGATTCAGTATAGTATTTCCTCAACAAATATTTAATTCCACTCCAGCGTTCAATTTTTTCTTCAAAAGTTAAATGTGTATTCGCGGGGCTTGTGGAAGGTAAGGATGGAACAGGTGTTAAGCGTCCTTCGTTCATTTTGTGCTTTACAAAATATTCTACA
>JAAXXA010000840.1 GCA_013334735.1 Bacteroidota bacterium | reverse complement strand
ACAAAATCGTGAATAGGAGCTTCTTTATACGGTTCAATTATTTTCTTTTTTTGTTCTACAAATTCAATACTTGCCCATTTGGCGCTATCATTATAAGGGAGTGTTTTCGCGGTATATTCAAAAAGCTGTCCTGTTTTTTTATCTTTATATACAAGGAAAATATCAGCTTTTTCTGGAGTTGCAATAACCTGTTCCGATATTTTATTGCCGACTTTCCACGGGAGAAAATCAATAATAGGCAGATGTCGTAAAGAAAATATTGATACAAAAACCAATACACCCGCTCCCAATATTATTATACCTATTTCATTTTTTGGAGAAAATGCGGATTTAGCATTTTTTAGTGTTAAAAGTAGAAAAATCGTAAAAGCAATTAAAACAACATTTTTGTAAAATGTTTCCCAATTAGTAAGTTTGATTGCATCGCCAAAACAGCCGCAATCAGAAACAGGACTATAGATGGCTGAAAGAAGCGTGAGGACAGTAAAGAAAAACATCATGATAAAAGCAAGCCATGATGACAACTTTGGTTTAACGCCAAAAACAAGCATCACGCCTATTGTAAATTCCAAAGCGCAAAGGATCACGGAAAGAGTCAGTGCTAACGGACTCAGCCAATCGATGTGATAAGCTATAAAGTATTCATGGAGTTTGTAAGTAAATCCAAGAGGATCAACTCCTTTAACAAAGCCGGAAAACATAAATAAAATTCCGACAAGAGATCTGGTAATGATTCTAAGTGTTTTCATTTGTTTTATATTTAATTATTTCATTTTTTTTTTTCACAGAGGGACACTGAGGAGGCACAGAGAACCACAGAGTTTAAAGCTTGTATCGTTTTAGTCCATTCTTTAATAAAGTTACGTTAAAATTAATAAGCAGACCAATACTTTTTTGAGAAAATTTCATGTATGTCAAAATCTGTGCTTCATGAACAGGATTGAAAGCGTCAACAGTTTTTAATTCAATCACAACAGTCTTCTCTACCAAAATATCTATTCTGTAACCACAATCTAATTTTATTTCTTTATAAATAACAGGAACAGGTTTCTGTCTTTCAACATTTAAACCTGCATTTTGCAATTCAAAAACAAGGCACTCTTCATAAGCAGATTCTAATAATCCAGGACCAAGGTATTTATGCACTTCAATAGCACATCCTATAATTTTTTCAGTTATTTGATTTATCTCCATAATTTTACTCTGTGAACCTCTGTGCCTTCTCAGTGCAACTCTGTGTAACTATTTATAATATTAAAAAATTAAACATTTTATATTCCTGATTACTTTAATTTTATTAACGCAAAAACAGCATAATTGATCATATCCAAATAATTAGCATCAACGCCTTCCGAAATATAAGTTTTTCCGTTATTATCTTCAATTTGTTTAGTACGCAGAAGTTTCATCAAAATAATGTCAGTCAAAGAACTTACACGCATATCTCTCCATGCCTCGCTATAGTCGTGATTTTTATCTTCCATCAGCGATTTAGCTTTTAAAAAATATTTATCATAAAGTTGCTCTGCATTTTCATGAGTCAGATTTTCTGCATCATTACTAACGCCCATCTCGAGTTGAATAAGAGCTATTATACAATAGTTAACGATTCCGATAAATTCAGAACGGGCGCTTTCTTCAATTTTTTGAGTACCTATCTGCTCAATGCTTCGTATGCGCTGCGCTTTGATAAATATCTGATCAGTAAGAGAAGTAGGACGCAA
>JAAXXA010000235.1 GCA_013334735.1 Bacteroidota bacterium | reverse complement strand
ATTTTAAAAACAACAAATGGCGGATCTGACTGGATCGCTGCACAAGGTACGCCACCTGAGGCTTCCCGTCTTTTTTCTATTTATTTTACAGATATTAATACAGGTTATGCTACTGGTGATCATGGAAGAGTCCTTAAAACAATTGATGCCGGAAATAACTGGTTTAGCGTTCCAACAAACGGTACATTTAACTTTTTACGTTCCATTACTTTTACTGATAATAATAAAGGCTATGTTGGTGGTCAAGGCGTAGCTGAAGCGCCCGGAATTCTTAAAACAATTGATGGCGGAATAAGCTGGACATCTCCTGTTAGCGGAGCAAATTGTTCCATAAATTCAATTTATTTTATAGATGCAGATACAGGTTATGCCGTTGGTGATAATGGGAAAGTTTTAAAAACTACTGATAGCGGCACAAATTGGACTATGCAAACAATAGGAAATAATTATAGTTTTAAATCTGTTTATTTTACCGGTCCAAACACTGGCTATATCTGTGGCGGGAATAATAACAATACTAATGGAGCTATTCTTAAAACAATCAATGGGGGAAATAACTGGACTACTCAAACAATTGGAACAACAAATGATATAAATTCTATATTTTTCATTAATTCCAATACAGGGTACGCGGTAGCAAACGGTGGAATAATCCTTAAAACAATAAATGGCGGAACAAACTGGAATGTATTGACAAGCGGAACAACTTCCGATTTGAATTCGATATATTTTCCTGATACAAATACAGCTTATGCTGTTGGCGGTAATGGAACAATTTTAAAATTATCTGCTGATCTTTCTTATGAATGGACTCCTGCTGCGGGCTTAGATAATAAAAATATTCAAAATCCTAAAGCAACAATAACAAATAGCGCTAAATATTTTGTTACTGCTATTAATTCTGATGGTTGTATTACTATTGACAGTGTTAGTGTTATTGTAAATTCATTAACTGCTAATGCAGGAGCAGATAAAACAATCGTTTGCGGAGGAACTGCACAAATAGATAATGTTGCATCTAATTACACAGGTACAGGTGTACTTTCATATAATTGGTTTCCTGTAACAGGTTTAGATGACAGTACTATCAAAAATCCAAAAGCAACGATAACAAATAATACTAAATATTATGTTACAGTTTCTACACCTGATGGATGCGCTGCTATTGACAGCGTTAACATTACTGTAAATTCATTAACTGCAAATGCAGGTGCAGATAAAACAATTATTTGCGGAGGAACAGCGCAGCTGGAGAATGTTACATCTAATTACTCCGGTACAGGAACACTTTCATATATTTGGTCACCTGTTACCGGTTTAGATAATAGTACTATAAAAAATCCAAAAGTAACGATAATAAATAATGCTAAATATTATGTTACTGTAACTACTCCTAACGGATGCGCTGCTATTGACAGTGTTAACATAAATGTAAATTCACTAACGGCAAATGCAGGAACAGACAAAACAATTATTTGCGGAGGAACAGCGCAATTGGATAATGTTACATCTAATTACACAGGTACAGGAGCGCTTTCATATAATTGGTCGCCTGTTACAGGTTTAAATTTCGACAATATTCAAAATCCAACGGCTACATTAACTGAAAATACAACATATACTGTTACTGTTACCACTCCTAATAGTTGCATCGCAACAAATAGCGTTGACGTTTCAATTATACCAATGAATGCAATTGAGATTTGTATTGTTGGTGTTGATAGTTCTAATAAAAATATAGTTATTTGGAACAAGCCGCCATCATTAGCTATTGATTCATTTTACATTTATCGGGAAACCAATATTACAAACGTATATCAAAAAATAAGCGCCGTTAGTTATGACAGTTTAAGCGTTTTTATTGATAATACTTCTTCTCCTGATGTACAATCAAATAAATATAAAATTTCAATAAAAGATGAATGCGGACTTGAATCTTTAAAAAGCGCATATCATAAAACAATGCACCTTGCAATTAATCAGGGAATGGGAAACACATGGAATTTAATATGGGATCCTTATGAAGGATTTACTGTTTCTACATATAATGTTTACAGAGGTACCCTCCCGAATAATCTCCAGTTAATCGGAACTTCATCGGGAGCAAATACACAATATAGCGATTTAACCGCTCCTTCGGGTTATTTGTATTATCAGGTGGAAGTGGTAAGTCCTAACTCCTGTAGCCCATCAAAATCTTTAAGTTCTTCACGCTCAAATATTGCAACAAATAATCCTAACGGAATTTATGAAAACAATAATACATCCGGTTTATTTTCAATATATCCTAATCCTGTAAATGATAAAATAGAAATTTCAGTATTTCAAAAATCATTACCTTTGACTTCTGTCGGTATAGAAATTATGAATGCTGAAGGGCAAATTATAAAAAGTTTAAATATCCGTGAAAACAAGGCAGTCATTGATGTTTCCGACTTTGCAAGCGGGATGTATTTTGTAAGGGTAATAACAAGTAACGGCTTAGCTTTGAAAAAATTTATTAAAAAATAAGCTTATTTATATTAAAAACGAGATAAAATTATGCGTTTTTTCAAACAATAATCATTAACAAATAAATAGTTCGCCCCGGCGAATCAGAAGTTTTACTGATTACTGATTACTATTTTTTTACTGATTACCAAATTAAAATGTCCTAATTTATCTAGTGTGAAGTACAATAAAAATGGAGACCAGAAACCATTAACCGCAGGGAAAAAAAACGGGGCGTTACTGAAAAGCCTGACGAGTAGGGAAAAAACAAAAATATAAATAAAATGAAAAAACATTTACTTTTTCTGTCATTAGCGTTTGCTGCTATTACAGCTTACGGACAAGATTCAATCCCTAACGGAGATTTTGAAACATGGAATTCGGCTACTTATGATTATCCTGAAAATTATCCTTACACTTCAAATATTGAAGCATTTTCAAAGAATCTCCCTTCTAACGAAGTTAAAACTACACCTGGTTTCCATGGTTCTTCGGCTGTTATGCTTACCACAGGTATAGAAAACATAGGCTATTTTATAAATATTGATCCAAATAATAGCGGCGAAAATCCTACTCAATGGACAGGAGGGATGCTCATAACTGAAAAACCTACAGGGATAAGAGGATATTATAAATACAATGTTGAAACTGCCGATTCAGGATTATTAATAATAGCTTTCAGCAAAGCGAGTGTTAATATTGGTACTTATTTTTGTAAAATTGGCGGAATAAAGAACGAATACACATTATTCGACTTTACTTTCAATCCTGCGCTACCTGATACTCCTGATTCTGTCGCGTTTGGTGCTGTATCAAGTGATATTACTGTTAGTGATAATGGTGTAGCAGGAAGCACTTTGATAATTGACAGTGTATCATTTACTGGAGTTACCAGCCAGCCTGCTTTGATGAATGGCGATTTTGAATCATGGCAGGAAGGTCAAACACCTTATACTCTTACCGATTGGTATGGTAGTGATAGCTGGAGTGGTATTACCAAAACAACTGATAAAGTTGCAGGAGATTATGCTCTTGAATTAACAACATATCTTGCTCAGCATAATGGTTCTCCTGAAGCCCGCCCCGCTTTTCTTTCAAATGTAGATATGAATAATAATTCAGGAAACAACATGATGGGCGGAATTCCTTTTTCTAATCAGATAGATACTTTGGCCTTTTATTACAAATATCTTCCTTCGGGAATTGACAGCGCTCTTGTAAATTTAACTTTTAAATATGGAGCTAATATTATTGGTGGAATAGGGGCAGTACTCCATGAAAAAACGGAATATGAGTATATTGAATTTCCTTTTAATATAGGACAATTCCCTGATACAGTGGCTATCCAAATTATGTCATCTATGGGACAAAACACATCACTTTCTTGTGTAGGTTCAGTATTGACAATTGATGAAATTCAATTCAAATCACATCCACTTACAACAAACATTTTCAATTATAAAAATAATAACAACATAAGTATTTTCCCAAATCCTTCAAATGGTATATTCACAATAAATAATACAAATGGAATAAAACAAATAAATGTATATAATGTTCTTGGAGAAAATATTTATACAACAAACAATTTGAAACAACAAACGTCAAATGAAATAGATCTTTCCAAATTTCAAAAAGGAATTTATTTTGTAAAAATATTTGACGGAGAAAAAAATCATACAGAAAAAGTTGTGATAAAGTAAACAAATCAGCATACTATGCTAAAACAAACTTTTCAAAAAGTGCAATTCAAATCCTTTGCCATAATAGGGGTGGAGGATTTGAATTGTTCTTAACATAAAATTGACAACATTATTAAAAAAATAAATTTAATGGAATACAACACAACCCGCGAAATACTTCCTATTACCGAATACGGAAGAAATATAAAAAAGATGATAGATTATACTATCACTGTTGAAGATAACGAAAAAAGAAACAAGTTAGCGAAAGCTATTGTTAATGTTATGTCGCAACTCAATCTTCAAATGCGCGACAATAATGAGTTTAAACATAAACTTTGGGATCATCTTTTTATTCTGTCCGATTTTAAACTTGATGTGGATGCGCCTTTCCCAAAACCTTCAATTGACAGTATTGAAAGCAAACCTGAAAAAATATCTTATCCTTCCAATAATATTGCATTCAAACATTATGGGAAAAATATCGAATTGATTATTCAGAAAGCTATCGAAATGGAAGATGGTGCTCCAAAAGATACATTAATAAAAACTATTGCCAATCATCTTAAAAAATCATACCTCAACTGGAACCGTGATTCAGTTACTGATGAAGTAATTGCAGATCATTTGGAAATGCTTTCTTTTGGCAAATTGAAATTAGGTGAAGAAGTAAGATTAAATAATACCCACGATATTCTTGCAAATAATAAACGCCGAGTGAATCAGAGCCAGAACCCAAGCCAAAACCAAAATTATAATAATAACCCTGTTAATCGTAGGGTATCTTCTAATAATTTCCAAAAAAATAAACCAAGAAGCAATTATTCAAATAACGGCTCCGGTAAAAGTACATTTCATGATAAAAATAATGATACAGGAAATAAACCGCTTGTATAGTTTCTCATTTTGAAGTTCATTATTTGATAACGTATATAAAATTGTTGAATATAGGCTCTAGCCTCGGGGTTATTCATGTTCATTATTTGATTAGGTATGTTGACTTCTTTTGTTCCCATTCATAAATATGCAGCATCCTGTTGATGACGAAAGTATTAAAAAATCTCTTTTTAAAAGAACCTTTATTCGAATAAATTTTACATTTGCGTAACATCAGTTAATTATGTTTAACATCATTTATTAACAATCGGTAGTTAATTAATGACTAATTTATTGTCATGTTATAAATATTAATATAATATATTTGCATTTTATAACCAAATTTATATT
>JAAXXA010000839.1 GCA_013334735.1 Bacteroidota bacterium | reverse complement strand
CAACAAGACTTTTTTCTTCTGAAAAGCTTGTGAAATTTGTAACAGTAAACTGAACATATTTTCCTCCGAAAATTAATTATTATTTATTGAATTAAATTTATTTCAAAATGAATGGTTGTTCTTAATCCTGAATTTAATGCCTGAAGACCGGATAAAACTTTTTTCGTTCAAATGTAAAAAGACTCATAATTACTCCTTTAAACTTGTTAAATGAAAATAATTTATTGATTTGAAAAAACATCTGAAGCGAGCTATATACTGATGAATAGCAAAGCGGTTCCGGCAGGGCGGAATATAAAAAGAATCGGGCAAGTATTTTATGCCTGATAATAAAGAAGATATTTTTAGATAAATCAGCATACAACTCCAAGTGTTGTTTTAATTTTTATTCTCTCCCGATAAAAGAAGATGAACAAAAATCAGTTCTGATTTATGTCATGAATATATTAAAAAAAAATAGAATAGTAAACTAAAATAAATCGTTTATTACTCGAATTGGTTCACTTTGTTAGATCTCCATAAGGTACATAGGTGCTTTTTTTTCCATATTTTTTTATTAATTGTTATTATTAACCCTGTGATTAATTAAAAGGTATTTATTGAAATGCCCGGTAATTAAAGTCCTGAAAATTATTTGACACAATATATATGGTAATAAGTTAAATAATATAAACTACTTGTCTAAAATGACAATTTTTAACATTATAATTGTTGCTAAGGAAAAAAAGCTCTAACTCCTTATTTTTACTGACAAATCCGCGGGTCTGGTTTAAAGTCATGTTAAAAATGATGATAATTAACAAAATACTTTGAAAATAATTGCTTTTTTATTATCCTAAAAACATCATGAAGAGTAAAACACATAATTTATTTATACTTTTAGTTCTTTTTATTTTCATCATATTTCAGAAAGCACCTTATTCTCAATCTGAGAAGATTGAAAATTTATTTAATAATCTCGAGGGGTTAGATAAAGCTGCTCAGAGGGATTATATTGAAAAAATCCTGAACAAAATAGGAGATGAAGATATAAATATAGCAAAAAAGCACACAGAGCAACTACTGAAAATTACTTCCGGCTTTGGTGATTTATATTGTTACATTATGACACTCATCTTTTATTCCAGGTATGGCTCATTGAATGAAAAAATGGAGGTTTGTTATTCTGCTCATAATTTGGTCATGGATTATGGTGACGATTATCTGACAGCAAATTCATTTGATGCACTTGCTGAGAAGTATCAGTTAAAAGAACAATACGATTCAGCACTTATTTGTGTTTTAAAATCGAGAGATCTGTTTAATGGATTAGGTCTGAAAGAAAAGGAAGTAACTTCAATTCATAAAATGGCGGATATTTTTTACCATACGGGCCTCTATGATAAAGCAGAAAAGCTATACAGAGAAATAATGATTATTAAAGGTGATAATAAAGCCTGGAATGAGTGGAGAAAATATGTAATTACAAACAATCTTGGCCTGATAGAGAATAAGAGAATGAATTATAATAAAGCTTTTGAATATTTTCAGACTGCATTAAACAATTTGTTTGCCGAGAGAATATTTGTATTAAATAATGGCGATTCAGTGCGTATGGTTAATTCGTATTTACTTCTTACGGATGCATCAATAAACAAAAATAATATTAATCAGGCAAAAGACTATTTGGAAAAATTAATTGCTCTTAATGCAATTGTCCGCTGGACCAGTTATAATAAAAGTATG
>JAAXXA010000234.1 GCA_013334735.1 Bacteroidota bacterium | reverse complement strand
GAATTTTTTATAATTAAATGAATATTTTTTATAAATTTGTCAAACTAAAATTTATATTTGCGTCTTGAATTCAGCATAAATAAAAATTCAATATAGCAAATAAGATTGTTAAACAATAAATTTATTAACGAAAAACACAATCTAATATGAAAAAAATATTATTAATAATTATGGGTGTAATCCTTACAACATCTATTTTTTCGCAAACACTTTCACCAACGGTAGTAGCATCTTCAGGAGGTTATTTTGTATCGGGAAGTTCCACCTTGTCGTTTACAGTTGCAGAAATGACAATGATTCAAACATTTTCATCGCATAGCAATATACTTACGCAAGGATTTCAACAACCATACGATTTGGCTGTTTCAATTACCGAACCCCAATACAATTCGGAAGGAATATCTGTTTATCCAAATCCTACCACAGGATATTTTACTTTAAGTTATTCCAATAATGATAATTCAACATCAAATATTAAATTATACAATCTTGTAGGGCAGGTTGTTCTTAATAAACAAGTTTCGTCAATGGATGGTTTTAATAAAGTAAATTTTGACATCAGTAAATTCAGACAGGGGATTTATATGATTGAACTTACAAAGACCTCTGCCGGAGGTGAAAAGAAAACAGAATTTCGTAAAATTAATTTAGTTTATTAATTTCGGGTATAATTCTCTATACATCCTGCTATTATTGATATTAAAAAAAGAATTATGAACTGTTTCATAATTCTTTTTTATTTTAGTAAGTTATAACAACCTTTCCGTTGCCTGATTGAGTATTATTAGTATATCCTGTACCGGAAGTCATTCCTCCAAAGTATGATGAACCACCACCGCCACCGGGTTGACTGGAAAATCCACTACCTCCTCCTCCATAATATCCTCCGCCGCCGCCTCCACCATCTCCACCACCACCGGTCTCACCGGCTCCACCGACTCCTAAACTCCCTGCTGTACCAGCGATACCGGCAGCGCCGCCTGCAGTTTGAGTTCCTCCTGATCCGTAATTAGACCCTGTACCATTTGACCCTGCCGGATATCCTCCGTAACCCGCGTACCCGTTAAAATCACCACCGCCTCCACCTGCTCCACCTACAATAATCCTATAATCTGTTGGAGTGATTGTATTTCCTCCAAGACGCACATCTGAAGCGCCACCGCCACCACCACCGCTGTATGCACTGCTAGAATATAGCGATCCATTTCCCCCACCATTCCAGCCACCGCTGCCGGGTCCGGTACCGCTGGCATTCCCGCCTTTTTGTCCTACATAAATATATAATGTGCTATTTTGTGTAACAGTTTTATTTCCGAAAATATATCCACCCAATCCACTACTTGCAAAAGGACTATTACCTGACCATCCGTTTCCTCCCTCTGCTCCCCATGCTTCAATTTTAATGCAGGTAATACCTGTGGGTACTGTCCATGTTGCCTGGCTACCGGTGTAATTAAATGTTGCCAAAGTGCCGCCTATTGTTAAGATCATCGAATTGCTTGCTGTGCAGGCATTAGCATCTGTTACGGTAACAGTATATGTGGTGGTAGATGCAGGAGAAGCGTTAGGGTTCGAAACGGTAGCGATTGAAAGACCGGTTGAAGGATTCCATAAATAAGTGTAAGGAGATTGCCCTCCAGAAGCAGTATTACTTCCACCTATGGTTGCACAAATAGCAGTCTGATTGCCTCCTGCACTTGCAGTTAAATTACGTGTTACAGTTACAGAACTGTTCGCTGTACAAGCATTGGCATCTGTAACTGTTACAATATATGTCGTAGTAGAGCCGTTACATATCGCGGTAGGGTTTGCGTCTGTAGAACCGGAAAGATTAGTAGCCGGACTCCATAAATAAGTATATGTTGGATTACCTCCTGTCGCTGTAGGGCTGCCGCCTATAATATGTCCTCCTAATTGAGTTGTTCCCGCGCTGGCCGTGAGATTTCTGGTAACTACCATGTTGTTTGTTGCTGTACATCCATTAGCATCGGTAACTTTTACCGTGTAAGTGGTTGTAGAACCACTACATAATGCAGTAGGGTTAGCTACTGTCGAACTTGACAGGTCGGTAGCCGGACTCCATAAATATGTATAAGCAGTTGTTCCTCCGGTAGCTACGGGGCTATCACCTATGGAATGTCCTCCGAATTGAGCTGTCCCTGCATTGGCCGAAAGTAAAGGGGCAATAGTCAAAGCAAGAGCACTCGCAGGACTAGAACCGCAGGTACTGTTAGCGGTTACGGAAATATTACCGGAAGAAGCTGTACAGTCGAAATTAACAACAATAGTAGTAGTACCTATGCCAGATGTAATTGTGCAGCCGGAGGGAACAGTCCATGTATAAGTGCTGGCGCCATTCACGGAAGCAATATAATAAGTTACGGAAGTTTGTCCGGGATTGATACTTGTTATACCCGTAATGTTTCCAGGAGTATTTGGGATAGGATCCACGTTCACTGCAAGGCATGTTTGATTACTTGTTTCGCAGGAATTACTTGCTTTAACACAAACATTACCGGAAATATTACCAAAAGTAACCGCTATAGAAGTAGTACCATGTCCTGAATTTATGGTTGTACCGGCTGGTACTGTCCATGTATATCGGCTTGCTGCCGGAACTGCCGGTATGGAATAAGTGCGGGATTGTCCTGCGCAAAAAGTGGTTGAAGGAGGATTGCTGGTTATCTCTTCCGGGTCGGGTATCGCTTTACTTATCGAAATCCAGCATGTGCCTGACCAGTAATTCAATGTTTGACAATCGGTGTTGTATATCTGCAATCCTGTTGCAGGTGTTGCAATAGCATCACGCTGTATAGTAGTCATACGAGGTATTAATATACCTTTAGTAGTGGAAGTAACATCCAGAGCGGATGTAGAAGCAGGACTTGCAGTACCTATGCCCACATTACCTGTTTTGCTTATTTTCATCCTCTCAATATTGTTTGTTTTCATCACCCACGACTGGTTATCTGTGGTCCCGATAAAATTTGTAACAGTGTCTGTTCCTGCATTTCCGCTTGTTGACCACCCACTCCCGCTACCTGTTGAAAATCTTACCCACTTTGAATTAGCTCCATCCCAATAATAAAAACCTGGAGTAACATCACCGGTAGTTACCGAATCATAAACCATAAGGCTGTTAGCCGGATTGGTAATGGGAGCAGCTGATGTAGTGCTTGTAAGAGCAACTCTCGGTATTCTCATTCCCTGATTTACAGAACTTACATCAAGTATTGCCGAATTATCGGCAGCGCCCCCGGTTGCGTTAATGGCTGCTCCTCCGCTCTGAGCGAGCAAGTGAAAAAAATAAAGTGAAAAGTAAAAAGTTAACAAGGCAGAACTTATGCCTTTTAACAAATTAAAGGTTTTTTGATTTTTCATAACAATAGATTTTAAGTTTAAAAGTATTAAGAATACTTCTTTTCAATAGCAAATATACGAAAATTAATAAATAATTAAAATTTTGTTTAATTATTTCAAGATTAATTAATAATCTACGAATAAAAATATTTTATAGTCTAATTAATTTAAAAGTATAATACTTAAAGCAGCATAAGACTATTATAAAGTTAAGAAGTAATACGGGATATTAATATAGAAACTGTGTCTTATATTCTTTTCTGCTAAAATCTAATAATAAAATCCTCTTTGCTTAATTCTTTGCGAAAAGTAACAATACCAATAAAGTATAAGTCGATAGTAACCTTTACTGACGGGTGTTTTATGATATAGCTCCAGGCTTCTTTCATACCTTCCGACCAATTAATGTCATCAAAAATAAAAAAAGTATTATTTCCGATATAAGGAAGGCATTGTTCGAAATACCTGATAGTGGCGTCTTTGCTGTGATTGCCATCGAAGAAAATACAATCAAAATATTTTTCCTTATCAAGTACTTGTATTAAAACATCATCAAAATTTCCAATAATCTGATTAATATTATTCAATCCTATTTTTTTTATATTTTCAGCCGCAAGTGCGGCAATTTCGGGACAACCTTCAATTGTAAAAAGTTTAATTTCGGGGGATGCGCTTGCCATATACATGCTGCTTATGCCTGTTGATGTACCGAGTTCGAGTATTTTCAAAAACTTATAATAATCAGCTATTCTAAAAAAAAGATTAGCATATTTTTTACTTTTTGCGGAAGTTCTAACAATATTGGAAACTTCACGCATGCTGGATTTAGCGAAGCTTGAACCGACACCAAAATCTTTTACATTTATTTCTTTTACAGAAGAAAGTAATTCCTTTCTTAATTTTTCAATTTTTAAAATATTTTCATTTACAACAGTTTTTTTATTTAAAACTTTTGTAACAAATTCAAATACAAAAGGCGAATGAATGGCGTGTTTGGTTTTTGCCTTTAAATAATAACTGATGTAATCTTTAATAATCGTAAACCTTTTCATGTTGCTAAATTAGTAAAAAAATGTAATTTTGTATAGAAGATAAATACATGAATTTTTTTCTCTCCATATCAAAATACCTGTCATTGGTAAAGTTTGCACATACTGTGTTTGCATTACCTTTTGCTCTTATCGGATTTTTCCTGGGAACAGTAGATACATCAAATAACGCATACTTTCGTTTGTTCGTTTTAGTGCTTTTATGTATGGTATTTGCCCGTAACGCGGCAATGAGTTTTAACAGGTATATTGATCGTAACATTGATATTAAAAATCCGCGCACATCATCAAGAGAAATTCCCTCGGGAATACTTAATCCCACGGCTGTTTTGTTTTTTGTAATTTTTAATATTACAGGTTTTATAGTAACAACATATTTTATTAATAATCTTTGTTTTTTCCTTTCACCTGTTGCATTAATTGTTGTGTTAGGTTATAGTTTTACAAAACGTTTTACTTTTTTTTGTCATATTGTACTTGGAATGGGACTTGCACTTGCGCCTATAGGAGCATACATAGCTGTTACAGGACATTTTGCGCTTAATCCCGTTTTATATTCTTTTGCAGTACTTTTTTGGGTTAGCGGTTTCGATATTATTTATGCTCTACAGGATATTAATTTTGATAAATCACAAAAACTACAATCCATCCCTGTTAGAATGGGCATAAAAAAATCATTATGGATTTCATTGCTATTGCATTTATTTACTGTCGCGATTATTATTTATACAGGTATCAATATTCACTTTGGTTTGCTATATTGGATTGGTACAGCTATTTTTATTTTTTTGCTTTTTTATCAGCACTTGATTGTAAAGCCTTCCGATTTGAGCAGAGTAAACCTTGCTTTTGCAAGCATGAATGGTTTTGCAAGTGTTATATTTGGCGCTTTTGTTATAGCTGAATTGATATTTAATATGTAGTTTACATTGAATGGGTAAAATTGGTAATCGGTAATGTTAGTAACTGATGTTACGCAAATATAATAAAAAAGAG
>JAAXXA010000233.1 GCA_013334735.1 Bacteroidota bacterium | reverse complement strand
AAAATCCATCTTATAGTCCCATCTTTAAAATGAAAAGAATCGGGCAGAATGGGAATCAAATATATGTTTACAAACTAAGGACTATGCATCCTTATTCTGAGTATCTCCAAGAATTTGTCTATGATAAAAACAGTCTTTCTGAAGGTGGAAAGTTTAAAGATGATTTCCGAATATCAAGTTGGGGAAGAATTTTAAGAAAGTTGTGGATTGACGAATTACCTATGCTTATCAATTTAGTTAGAGGTGAAATAAAACTTGTCGGTGTAAGACCTGTAAGCAGTCATTATCTTACGCTATATTCTGAAGAATTTCGGGCAAAAAGAAAAAAATACAAACCAGGTTTAATTCCTCCGTTCTATGCCGATATGCCTAAAACAATTGAAGAGATAGAAGCATCAGAAAAAAAATACTTTGATTTGTTTGATCAATCTCCAATTACTACCGATATAAAATATTTCTTTAAAATTATTAGTAACATTTTATTTCACAGAAAGACAAGTGCTTAATCTTTTACCAAGTATTTTAGACTAACCATTATCTTATTTACCAAGGCATTCCTTATATCACTCAAATCAACTCTCTTTATTAAAAGCAGTTTTGCATAATTCTAAAAGTCTCGAGAATCAGAAAGATTCGCTTGGGGCATTTTTAAAGCAAAGAGACACATCGAAAGAATTATGCAATATGTATTGTGCCATTATTGACTATTATTCAAAATATCAAAATACTTTTATTAAACACAATGACAATGTTATACAAGATGAGCTTGAATTAATGGTTAATTTGACTTCTACTTTTATTCAGTTTTTGATTAACAAAAATATTAGTAACTAAAACTATGCATAAAAACAATGCTTGATATTAGGCGTGGCGATAGTGCAAATTTTTATCTTTAAAAAATATTAATTAATTTTGTTACGGTGTGACATAAACGGTGCTATTAATCTTGCCCGCCATTGCACACCCCTTCCTTAAAACACATTTGCAGTCCAGATGCCTCCGGCATCACAGGTTTATAAAAAACAGAAACCCTATAGCAGCCTGCGACCTCCGCGAGGTCGAACAAAAACAAGAAAAACATTTTTTTTATAAACCTTTGAATCCGCTGGATTCAGGAGATGGGAAGATAAATCAAATAATAGAAATAATTTGGATGTACGAAAAAATCGTACAACTGAAAACACAGCATAAAAGTAAATTTTCTCTGTGCAGCTCTGTGTAAGCTCTCTGTGAACTCTGTGTTACAAGAAACAACTAATATTAAAAACTCAAGCTATTCCCTGCATTTCTTACAATATAACAACTTCAAAGGCTTATTCATAAAAGCTTTTAGAGGAATATTACAAACGGAAGTAAACATGCCGCACCATTCAGCATTAGTTAGTTTGTTTTCTGCATCCATTATTAATTGGGCAACTTCGGAAGATGATTTTTCGGATTCTAAATAATATTTTAAGATCAAATATAATGTAAGCGCCTCATGCTTGTAATTTTCAGCGCTTATAAGAGATTCAAGATATGTCATAGCCCAATTATATTTTTCAAAACAAATAAAATATTTTGCGAGAATAAATTTTTGAGCATCATTTGGTCTATGCTTTTCGTAGAAATTTTTAATATAAGTCAATGAGCCTTCTGCATTTTTGAAATTAGTTAAGGTTTTCATGTAAAAAGCATTGGCTTTTTTAAAGTGATATAATAATGTTAAATTCTCAAGTACGTTTGAGTCATTTTCACTTAATAAAAACTCGCTTTTGGAAATGAGAGAATACAATACGTTGGCATCAAATTGCGAATTCCAATAGTCGTCTTTTCTATGATTAAAATTGTAAGCATTATAATTAAATAAAAATCTTTTCGAATTAAATTTGTGTTTTTTTAATCGCTTCAAACCCTCGCCAAATAATGAATCAGCCTCAAGAGATATAGAATTCTGCCGGTCGAACATTAATTTATTAAATTGTAATGAGATTAAAGAGGGATCATCAACAATTTGATATTCTATTAATTCAATGTATTTACTGATTTCCGTTTTATCTTTCGCTTTAATATATCTGTCATAAAAATATAATTGAATTTTTTCAAGCATTAAAACATTTTCGTATGATGGTATAGAAAGATTAAATTTTCTGATTTCGTTAATATAACCATAATAATCTCTTAATGAAAGTCCTTCAATGTTTGCGTCGCTAATTTTGTTTTTATAAACTAATTTAAGTTGCGCGTATCTCTCTTTCGCAAGCAGTGGCTCCATATCATCGCTATTTATATTGACATACTTCCTGATCTCGGCAGTATCTTTTCCTGATAAAAAAGCATATTTGGTATTTTTAATTTGTTTAAAAAACAGAGCCCAGTTTTCTTCTGTTTTCACATTTAGTTTTACAACAGTATCCTGACTTTGCAATAGCGTTTTTATGAGTTGCGCCGAGCGATTATTAAAAAGATTTTGGTTGAGTTTATAATTCCCCTCTACGCTCGCAAAAGCAATAACTTCGGCTTTTATAATAGTGTTATTGTCCTTCACAATATCGTTAAGCAAGTTTTTTAATGAATCGGGATTGAAATCGTAACGATCTTTTTCAAAAAAGTTTTTATAAACCAGAGTTTGAGCAAGCGCTTTAGGTTTATATACTCCCGGAGGATTGTAAATATAGTTAATGGTATCAGTTAATTCCGGCTCCCAAATTTCACCGCAAACACCTTTAGTTTTTAATATTGAACAAACTCTTTTTTTATTAAGTATTAAAATATTTATTTCACCGTTCTGGAAATAAAAATATTTAGGGAAAGGGCATATATAAATAACAGTCCGACCTTTGGTCTTTTTATTTTTGTTTAGGTTTTTCTTTTTTAGCTGAGCAAAAATTTCTTTTTTGTAAACAGGTTTGCTTACTTTCCCGTTAAAAATACAACCGCCGTTTTGCCTTGAAGGAGTAGTGTCGCCAATAACCGAATCGCAGGTATATAAATAATCAAAGGTCGAAAATTCGAGTGCAAAACCATCGTGTTTGTTTTTAATTAGCTTATTTATAAGGTTTGCATTTGAAAATGTTAAATAAAGTGAATCGTTATATCCCGATAAAATAATATCTTTAGTTGAATTAGCAGCGCTGCTGCATTCCAAACACTCTTTACTGTTATCGGCTGCTTTAAGACTCCATGCATGTTTTTTATGCTTGCTTACTTTGTCTTTATTTTTTTGGGAAATATTGACGTTTACTTTTGGTGCTTTATTTTCATAAGGGAATGTAGTAGGGGAGAGGTCTTGTAAATTATTTTTAGTTGATACGCCAAAAACCTGAACACCATATATGATCTGCTTTTTCTCATTATATGAAAGAGCCATTCCTGTTATATTAAAATCTTTTGTAACAATATTTGCATAATGTCCTTTAGAATTTACCCAGCCTGTCATCATTTCCACCGCGGCTTCTTTATATGTTGAAACAATATGTGTTTCGCCTGATTCATTATTTTTTTTGTTTTTAAATGAGGTAGGAGTGAGGATGTAAATCATTATTGCATTTTCTCCGACACTACTCGCATATCCTGCACTTCCATAAAATTCAACCCTGTTAAAAGGCGATTTTTTTTTGGCATTTTCCTTTTGAAAATGAGTAAGTTTTTCTATTTTGGTTAAATATTTTGAATGATCTGTGGCTGCCAAATATAAAACAGAATCGTTATAAAGAATAGACAGTCCAACGCTTTTCCTGACACTGTCAATTTCAAGTTTTGTGAGGTATTCGAGATATTTAAGATTAACATTGCCGGCATCAATAACATCATCCCGATTTTGTGAAAAGGCGCTTATACTTAGCGTAATGAATAGAAATGATACAAATAAGTATTTATGTATTTTTATCATATAATATTCTAATAAAAAAAATGTCCTGTTAATTAAAACTTATGCTATCCTTTTTTATTTTATAAAACTAAAAAAAAGCTCAACATTAAAGAAGAGCTTTTTTCTAATATAAAATATCTTAATTGCATATCGTATAAATTCCCGAATTTTTAAGTTGGCAATAATTGCTAACTGCCAACTGCCAAATGCAGATTTATATTATACGATATTTTTCACTTTAAACTTACCTTTACGCTGTAGGTTCCTGTATTTGCAGAATTATACACAGTTTCGTAAATTGATAAAAACAAAGTACCGCTATCTTTTGCTTTTCCTGAATATTTAGAACCTGCTTTAATCATTTCGCCTGATTCGCCAATCTTATAAACAACATTTCCATAAGTAGGATATGAACTTTCGTTGGTTGATTCTACATCCGAAGTTGCGTTTCCATCGGGTGTGTATTTATTGCCTGATAAGCTTTCTAAAGTAATTTCACCAGTGGCATTTATTGCTATCTTTTGTCCTGTTTTTACTTTAACGCCTGTATTAAGCCATCCACCATTATCATTTCCGCTAATATGTTTTGAAGCCAATAATTTATATGATTTATCTCCACTTTGCTCATCAAAATAAGAAATTTCAACATTTTTAATTTTTTCTTTTGGAACGTCAAGTAAACCGAATTCTGTTTTCAAGCTTATACTTTTTAAATTAAATGTGCCGCCAATAGTATATTCATAATCTATAGATACAACATCTTTATTATTAAAGCCTTCATCAAGGTTATAAGTTCCTTTCATTTCTGTTAAAGCCGCTTCGGGAGTATAATCAGTAAATTCGCCTGTCTGATATTCGCTGCCATAAATATAATCGTTAATTACAGGAATAGTGTTAATGCTCATTTTTACAAGTTCTTCATAAGCAGCCTGTCTTTTTTCGGGAGTAGGGTCGTTCATTTGTTTTATCAGATTAACTATTTTGCTTTTGCTACTGATATCTGGAGTAATTCCGAATTGAATAGCTGAAACATTTTTAATGGGAATATCAAGTTTGCCAAAATCTGTATTTAACGTAACAGTAGAAATACTTTCAGAAGTCCCTGAAATAATATTACCATCGCGCAAATTAAGCTTCAGTTCAATTTTTCCTTTTTGAGCGAACAAAGATATAACGATATGATTTCCGAGGTTGAGAAATTACTGAACGGGAAAACAACGACACTTATGAAAGAGCTTAATACAAAAATGCAAACGGCACTGATGAAGTGCCGTTTTTTTTATTTACAGGAACCTTAAACTCTAATATTATTTTGGCTTTTTGAAAAAGTTATTGTCAATCTTTGAGTTTATCTCTACATTTGTAATTTTCACTTCACGATTCATCATCTGCATATCTGAAACTGTTTTAATAATACCGGGAACTTTGAAACCGTCATATGATTTGTAATCAGATAAATAATTATCCAGCATCACGATTTCACCCTGCATCGGTCTGAAGGATATACGTCTTATGTTCAGATAGCTTTGATTATCTATAAAGTAATAGGTCGAATCACCATTTCCA
>JAAXXA010000232.1 GCA_013334735.1 Bacteroidota bacterium | reverse complement strand
GCTAAAGCCACTCAGGTACTTTTCAAGCAATTTCAATTTGAAATTTGTTAAGCTTAATTTGAAATCAAAATTATCTTTTTTCAGGGTTGGATAGTAATAACCTTTAATATTTATGGGGTTATTAGTACCGCTTGTTCCCTCGTAAAAAATATCAACATCAATTTTTGCAGCTTTCTTTTCTTCATCCCATCCGGTTATAAGAACCGCTTTACCTAATTTATCGCTATTTATAAACAAATCTGTTATCGTAAGATTTGAAACAATATTTAACGATTTATAAATATTCGAAACATCAACATAACCATTTACCTCTCCGTCAACATCCACGGGCGATTTACGCATTAAAATATTTAAGTCGGAAATCTTAAAATTCTGAAAAGCCAAATGGATTATATCTGCCGGGTTTTCTGAAACATTTCCTGAAATTTTAATTTGTTTCTCCCCTGATTTAAAAGTTAGGTCCGTTATAGCTACAGAGTTACTGTCTATTATAATTTTATTACCTGCATCGATATTCCAAACCATATCATTAATCAACAGGTTTACATCAAAAAATTTAATTTCAATTTTGGGCTGCTGATTTAATGAAAGAAGTCCTGAAATACTCCCGCTGTTGTTAATAGAATTTCTAAAATCATTTTCCCATGTTATTTTGTACAATATACTATCATTGCTGGTAATGCTTATTAATGTGAAATTGTTAAAATTCAAACTATCAGAAAATGCAAACTGTTCGCATCCCAAATTAATATTGATCTTTGATTGCTTCGTCTTTCCGGTAAGGAAAACATCCTTCATTTTATATTTTTTAAACAGCACCACAGGTGAAGAAATATTCAGATCCAAAAGACTTTGATTAGTATTGTAGCTTCCTTTGATTATAGTATTTGAAGCTACCGACAAATCAGGCATTACAAGTTTACTTAATATTGAAGTGTTTTTCAATTTTATTAAATATTTAAAATTTTGTTCAGGAATACTGTCAAGTTTTTTTTCAATCCAATGGCTGTATGAGGGAAGGTATTCTTTAATAAATTTCAATGAAGAACGGTAAAGATATTTGAACATAAAGTTTCCCGATATATCAGCATCAACAAAATCGGATGTAAGTTTTAAAATTTTGTTCCCAATGTCATCAGATGTATTACTAAAAACAAAATTTTTCATAAGGTAATTATCTCTCTTGTAGATATAAGAAACATTTTCGGCTTTTATCGTACCTTGTAAATTATCAATATTATTTCCTTCAAAATCGAGCTGAATATTAGCAGATATTGAGGATAATGAGTCGCCCGAGTAATCTATAAGATTTAATTTAGCAAGCTTTAAATTTTCAATTTTTGCCTGTGATTTAAAAATTGGAAGACTATTCTTAAAGTCTATCATCCCGTTGAAATCTAACTTAATATTTTCGTCATTAATTTTTAAACTTCCATTAAATTTTTTTCTTGCCAAAGCTCCCGCAATTTCAATATTTTCATAATTATACTTATGAAAATCCAAAGATGCAATATTTCCTTTTATATTTATAACGGCATTGTTTATATCAAGCCCCGAGCCTGTAACATCAGCAGTCATATTTATATTTCCTAATTTTTCGGGGATCGAAAGCAGCGAGCCTATGTTGAAGAAATTTGTTGATATTTTTCCTAAATAATCTGTCTTTCCTGACAATTTATTTGTTCGAAGTGTTAAGTCGGTAGATATTTTACCCAGATCGGTATTGAAATCTCCATAAGCCACGAAATCGTTATAAAAGCCGGTAAATGCGCCTTTAAATCTTACATTTCCTAACTTTAAAACTTCCTCCGGTAATTCAAGATTGGTGAGCCCTGTAGAATTTGGAAGGTTAAAAGATTTAATGTCATTTTGTGAAAGGGAAAAATTCCTAACATTAGCATGAATATACGAGCTTTTAATATCAGGCAAACCTGAAATATTAATATTACCCTGAAAATACGTTCCTTTCCCGTATAGAAACTGGAAATCCTTTATTTTTAAATTCGATATTTTCCCTTTGATTTCTCCCGAAATATTAATAATATTATCCATTCCTTTCAATTCCGGAACAAAAAAACTAATATCCTTCAGGTTAATTTTAGAACGATTAATGTAAGACTCAATTTTCACTTTTTCATTAAAATCACTAAAGTCGGAATAAGCTTTATATTCAAGTAAAAGATTCAATGAAAGATATGTAGAAGGCGTTTCAATTTTCAGATTTTTCAACCTTATTCCAACAGGACTTATTTTAATGTATGCAGAAAGTTTTTTCAAATCAAATCCACTTCTGTCTTTAACTGAAAGGTCGATGATTTTGACATATATTGAATCTTTTATAAAAGCAAAATTATCAATAGTGGTATTTATTTGCGTCAGATCAAGATTGTTAAAATCAATTTTGCCCGGAGGTAACTTTGAGCCTATTGCGATACAGTTTTGGTCCTGATATTTGAAATGATTATTTTTAAGTTTTATTGAACCTACAATTATTTTCCAATTTTCAGATGTATCAGAAACAACCGTATCGCTTGAAAAATAATCTACAAGAAATTGAAAATTGAGATTTTTCTCATGCCTGTATTTGAAAATATTTACAGATGCGTTCTCTATTTCAAGCTTTTCGATACTTAGAATTTTTTTTTTGAAATAAATATTTTTTAAATCTAATACCAGCGAGTTTGCTTTAAAAAAAGTATTTCGGTGAAGATCTTTTATCTCCATATCTTCAAGCACAACATCCAAAGAAAAAGTAAAATTCACTTTTCCTATTGTTACATCAGCGTGTAATTCGTTCGACAACCAGTTAGCAAATCTATGAGCAGCAAATGTTTGAACAAATCCAATATTTAGTACCAAATACAAACATACAAGAAACCCGAAAATTCCAAGTAAAAAGTATAGTAATATTTTTCTTATTTTTTTGATACCTTTGAAGTTTGAATATTATACTATAAATAGGTTAAATTTATACTTTTCAAAAATGGTGATAAGTAAAATTTGTATTCGGTAAGCGGTAAAATTTGTATTCGGTTGTCTTTCGTACCTACCACCGAATACCGAATACCGCTTACCGATTACTGAATACCGATTACTAAATTTATCACATTTTCTGTATTTGTAAATAAACTATATAAACTAAAAATGAGCACATTTATTTTAGGAATTGAATCTTCATGTGATGATACTTCGGCAGCAGTAATTAACGAGACTCACATTCTTTCAAATGTTACTGCAAATCAGGGAGTACACGAACTTTACGGAGGTGTTGTTCCCGAACTGGCTTCACGCGCACATCAACAAAATATTATTCCTGTCATAAATCAAGCTCTTAAACATGCAAATATAAATAAAAATCAACTTAATGCCATCGCTTTTACAAATGGACCCGGATTACTTGGATCGCTGCTCGTAGGAGCATCTTTTGCAAAAGCTTTTGCAGCAGGGCTTGACATTCCACTTATTGAAACAGATCACATAAATGCTCATATTCTTGCATTGTTTATTCAGCCTAAAGAAGGGACAATTGAAGTTCCCGAATTTCCCTTTCTTTGTTTACTGATCTCGGGCGGACATACTCAAATTGTTCTCGTGAAAGATTATTTTACGATGGAAATATTAGGCAAAACCATTGATGATGCCGCAGGTGAAGCTTTTGACAAATCAGCTAAAATTATGGGCTTGCCATATCCCGGTGGACCTATGATAGATAAGTTTTCTTTACTTGGAAACCCTGACAAATTCCCTTTTCCTCATCCTTCAGTAAGCGGTTTAGACTTTAGTTTTAGCGGTCTTAAAACATCAATATTATATTTTCTGCGCGACAAAACTAAAGAAGATCCCGATTTTATTGAAAAAAATAAATACGATCTGTGCGCTTCAATTCAAAAAACAATAATTGATATATTATTGAAAAAACTTGAAAAAGCGGTAAAACAAACAGGAATTAACCGTATTGCAATTGCAGGAGGTGTTTCAGCCAATTCCGGTTTACGAAATGCATTGCTTACAAAACAAATTGAAAAAAAGTGGAAAGTGTTTTTTCCCGAAATTGAGTTTAGCACTGATAATGCAGCAATGATAGCTATTACAGGTTATTTTAAATATATCAGAAAAGAATTTTCAGAACAAAATGTTTCACCATATTGCAGAAAAAAATAAGTGCTTAGAGTATCTTGAGCTACAAGCTGCAAGCTACAAGCTACAAGCTACAAGCTGCAAGCTGCAAGCAGTCTAAACTTTAGGCGCTCTATGCACTTTAGGCACTTATTTTACACATTAAACCTTATATTCAAAATATCTCCGTCCTGTACGATATAGTTTTTTCCTTCAATAGATAATTTACCTTTTTCCTTACAGGCATGCTCTGAGCCTAAGCTTACAAAATCGTTATATTTCATAACTTCCGCCCTGATAAAGCCACGTTCAAGATCGCTGTGAATAACACCGGCGGCCTGTGGCGCAGACATTCCTTCCTTAATGGTCCATGCGCGAACTTCTTTAGGTCCGGCAGTTAAAAAAGTACGAAGATTAAGAAGTTTATATGCTCCTTTTATTAGCTTATTAACACCCGGTTCGGTCAAACCAACATCCTGCAAAAAAGCCATGCGGTCATCCACGCTATCCAGTTCGGCAATTTCAGCCTCCAGTTTTCCTGCAATTACAATCACCTCGGCATTTTCATGAGAAATGGACTCTTTAAACTTCTCAACATAATTATTGCCGTTAACTGCTGATTTATCATCAACATTGCATACATAAAGCACGGGTTTTTCAGTAATGAGACATAAATCTCTTGCAGCTTTTTTTTCTTCATCAGAAAGAGGAACGGTACGCGCTGATTGAAAAGATTCAAGATGATTTTTATAAACATTCAGAATTTCTACTACCTTTTTAGCATCTTTATCGCCCGTTTTTGCTGCCTTTTCGGAACGATGTATCTTCCGCTCTACCAAATCAAGGTCTATAATCTGAAGCTCAAGATCCGTTATTTCTCTGTCCCTTACAGGGTTTACAGAACCTTCAACATGAGGAAGATTAGGATCGTCAAAGCATCGCAACACATGGATAATTGCATCTGTTTGCCTGATATCTGCCAAAAAACTGTTACCTATCCCCTCCCCTTTGCTAGACCCCCTAACTAATCCGGGTATATCAACAATTTCGACAGTTGTATGAACCACTTTAGCTGCTTTCACCATCTTTTCAAGCACAAACAACCTTTCATCGGGAACATTTATTATCCCTACATTCGATTTGTTGCTGCTAAAGGCAAAATTTGAGGTTTGCGCCTTTGTATTCGACATACAATTGAACAATGTTGTTTTTCCAACGTTCGCTATTCCTATTATTCCACAATTTAATGACATAAAAAAAGTTTATAGAGTTTGTAAAGTTTGTAAAGTTCATAAAGTTT
>JAAXXA010000838.1 GCA_013334735.1 Bacteroidota bacterium | reverse complement strand
ATTTACCCGCCGCCGACCAGATCAGGCAGCACGTTTTCTCGATTCATGAAAAGCTTGAAAGTCTCATCAGAATCACCAAAGAGGTTGACGACGATACGGAGATTGTCGGAAAGATCAATCAGTTTTACGGCGAAGTGCTCTTTAATTTCCTTTCGAAATTCGAGTCCAGCCACTCGAAGCTTCGCATGGTTGTTGAGCCGGGAAAAAGTGGGGGCAACGCGGAGGTGAAGGCTTTGAGCGAGAAGCCAGTCGAGGAGTTGCTGGTGTCGGAGGAGTGAGGCGAAGGTTTTATGCTTTTTTGTATCTTGAGAAGGTAGAATAAATCCGTATGTTTTGATGATTGAATGAATAACGGAGACAGAATTATGACACTCGATGAAAAAATTCTCTTGTACACGCAGAAGCTGCCGTATTCATTTCAGGAAGAAGTTTTCGATTTCGTTCAATTTCTTCTTTTGAAAGCGGAACAACAGGAAAAGCAAGATTTCGAGTCTTTATCGTTATCGAACGCCATGCGCGACATGGAAGATGAACCTGATTTATATAGTCTTTCTGATATTCGGACAAATTTTTCATGAATTACGATAAACATCCAGGGGAGATCGTCGTGTTTCGATTTCCGCAAACTGACCTCGAAAAAGGCAAGTTACGCCCCGCACTTTTGTTGGCTCGATTGCCCGGAGAATATGATGATTGGTTGACTTGCATGATTTCATCTCAGGTTCGTCATTATGTTGCAGGATTTGACGAAATCGTACAAGAGAAAAATGCTGATTTCAAACAAAGCGGTTTGAAAGTTACTAGCGTAATTCGGCTTGGTCGTCTTGCTGTTATATCGGGAGAATCTCTGATTGGCGCGATTGGCAAAATTTCTGATGAAAGATTAGATAGGATAAAGAAACGCTTATCAAAATGGCTCCTTGGTGAATAAAAAAATGCATAGTGCCTTATAGTTTTTTTTGAAAAAATCAAAATATTTTGATTTAAATGAAAAAAATAACAGGAAGTTGGATTGGGTCAATTCAGGGTACTAATAATGGTACCTTGTTTGCTGAATTTTCAGAATCTGATGGTTATATATCAGGTGAAGTTCATATAAATGACCCTGTAAATGGCACAGCAGTTTATACTGTATCAGAAGCAAGTTCCTCTTCTGATACAATCAGATTGGTACTAAAGCCCCATAAAAATATAATGAATTTTGGACATGGTATTGTAACTGTTCTTGCTCATTTAGATACCCAGACACAATGTACAGGTGAGTGGCGATCAACAATCGGCACAGCAGGAACCCTTTCACTAACGAGAGTTAAGACGACTAATACTATTTTTACAGATAAGGGAATAACGTCAAATCGAAAAATGAATGCAATAGTAATGACAAGCGATCAAGCAAATACATTAAACCCAACGCGAACAAAAATTTTTATCAGTTATAGCCATGAAGACTCTGATTGGCTGAATCGGCTGAAAATACATCTTAAGCCTTTAGAACGAGATTATGCTATTGATGTTTGGGAGGATACAAAAATTCAGCCCGGGTCAAAATGGTTTGAAGAAATTGAAAGGGCAATCAAATTAGCAAAGATTGCTTTATTAATCCCTTAACTGAGCGATTCTCTTCAAGAATAATGCTTTAAGTATATATTTTATAATGCTTTATGCCATTGTTAATCTTTACCCGATGGGTAGAATTATCTATTAAAGATAACACTATTTAAAATAATG
>JAAXXA010000231.1 GCA_013334735.1 Bacteroidota bacterium | reverse complement strand
AGTAAACACATGTTTAGGAAGCGGAGCTGTAACATTTACCGTAACTGCTTCAGGAGGATTATCATATCAATGGCAGGAATACACAAGCAGCTGGAATAATGTGGCTAATGCCGGTGTTTACTCAAATGTTACTACTGCTACATTAACTATTACAAATCCTCCTATAGGAATGAATGGTTATAAATACAGATGCATTGTAAGCGGAACATGCACAAGTTCAACTTCCGATGGAGCGGCTACATTAACAGTAAATTCGGTACCTTCTGTTACAAATGCCTCCACTGCAATAATCTGTAGCGGTACAAGTCCTAATATCAGCTTAACTTCAAGTGTGCCCAGCAATTTTGCATGGACAATCGGAACTATTACAGGAAATATAACCGGAGCAAGTGGAAGCTCAAGCTCAACCATCAACCAAACACTTACCAATCCCAGCAATGCAACAGCAGGTTCGGTTCAATACCTTGTTACACCAACTTCTACAACCGGTTCATGTGTGGGCGCTTCTTTTACAATAACAATAACTGTTAATCCTACGCCAACTGTAACAAATAGTCCCTTAACACAAAGCATCTGTTCAGCAGGAAGTACAACATTAGTAACACTTACTTCTAATGTTAGCGGAACTACTTTTGCATGGACAACCTCCGCATCAGCAGGTATTTCCGGTTTCACTTCCAGTGGCACTAGTAATATACCTGTTCAAATGATGAGTAATTCAGGCTCAACAGCAGGTACTGTAACTTATGCCATTACTCCAACAGCAAACAGTTGCACTGGAGCAATAAGCAATTATGTAACGACAGTGAATCCTTTACCGGCAGCTACGACAGCAACAACAGTCACAGGGGGGGCTTCACATCAGATCACTGCAAACTGGATTACTGTAACAGGCGCTACAAGTTATCTGCTTGATGTTTCTACTGCAACTAATTTTGGTTCTTTTGTAGGTTCATATAATGGTTTAAATGTGGGAAATGTTCTGACTAATAATGTTACAGGATTAACTGCAGGTACAACTTACTATTACCGTGTACGTGCTGTTAACAGTTGCGGATCAGGTGAAAATTCAAATACAATTACTACTACTACTTTAAACATAGCAGATAATATAGTTGCATATTGGAAACTGGACGAAACAAATGGTAATGCTTCAGATGCATTTGGCTCGAACACACTTATTAATAATAATACAACAACTTTTGTCGCAGGGAAAATAAATAATAGTGCAAATCTTGTGCAAAGCTCATTTCAATACTTTTCAATTACTGACGCTGCTCAGGCTGGGCTTGATTTCGGAACAGGTGATTTCACTATAAACCTATGGTACAAGTGTGCATCTATAAGTGCTAACGGAGATGGTTTTTTTGAAAAAGGTGAGGGCGGTGGAAATGCACAATACTGGGTACGATTTCAAGATAATACTGGAAACGTAATAAGGTTTATAACTACCGATGGCCCTAACGAAACGAGTGTTCAAACTTCATCTGCGGGAATTACTGCTGGAAACTGGTATATGCTTACATTTATTAGAAATGGCACAACAGTTTCAATTACAATAAATGCTGGAACAGCAGTAACAACAACAGGAACGATAAGAAATTGCGACAACGCTTCGGGATTCTTTCTTGGTAGAACACCTGGAGGTGCTTATATTAATGGTATAATTGATGAAGTCGGTATATGGTCTCGTGCTATATCTTCAATAGAAATAAGTACACTCTATAATTCAGGTAATGGTTTACAATATCCATTTTAAAACTAAATTAATGAAAGCAAACAAAATTTTAAAAAACATCGTATATGCTTTGCTAACATATCTGCCGGCAAGCATGGCTTTCTATTTTTCACTTTTAACTTTCAACTCATTTGCTCAAGGTGTAGCCATAAACGCTACAGGTACTGCTGCCGATAATTCGGCAATGTTAGATATAGATGCAACAGGTATGAGCCCTAAGGCAGGCTTACTAATCCCACGCATGAACACAACAGAGCGAAATTTTATTGTATCTCCGGCAACTGGTCTTCAGATATATAATACTTCTACAAATTGTCTGGAGATTTATGTCGGAACAACATGGCAAATCGTAGTATGCGGATGTACAAGCACTCCCGTAGCAGCAGGTTCGATTAGTGGTACAGCTACTGTTTGTCCGGGACAAAATGCAGTATTATATTCTGTACCTGCTATTACAAGAGCTACAAGTTATATATGGTCTTATTCAGGAACAGGAGCATTTATTGTTGGTTCTACTAATGCAGTGATTGTTTATTTTTCAGGAACTGCTACTTCCGGTAATCTTACTGTACAGGGAACAAATGCTTGTGGTAATGGTACTGTTTCGGCAGACTATCCGATTGCAGTTAATTCCACTGCTCCTAATATTACTGCACAACCCGCATCAGTAGCCACTTGTTTAGGTAGCGGAGCTGTAACATTTACCGTAACTGCTTCAGGAGGATTATCATATCAATGGCAGGAATATATTGGCAGTTGGAATAATGTGGCTAATGCCGGTGTTTATTCAAATGTTACTACTTCTATCTTAACTATAACTAATCCCCCGGCAGGTATGGATGGAAATAAATACAGGTGCATAGTAAACGGAACATGCACAAGCTCAACTTCCGATGGAGCAGCTACTTTAACAGTAATTTCTTTACCTTCTGTTACAAATGCCTCCACTGCAACAATCTGTAGCGGCACAAGTCCTAATATCACTTTAACTTCAAGTGTGCCCAGCAATTTTGCATGGACAATCGGAACTATTACAGGAAGTATAACCGGAGCAAATGGAAGCTCGGGCGCAACAATCAACCAAACTCTCACCAATCCAAGCAATGCAACAGCAGGTTCGGTTCAATACCTTGTTACACCAACTTCTACAACCGGTTCATGTGTGGGTACTGCTTTTGCAATAACAATAACTGTTAATCCAACGCCAACTATAACAAATACTCCATTAACACAAAGTATCTGTTCCGGAGTAAATACTACACTAGTAACACTTACATCTGATGTTAGCGGAACTACATTTGCCTGGACAGCTTCCGCATCAGCAGGTATTTCGGGTTTCACTTCATCTGGCACAAGTACTATACCTGTTCAAACAATCAGTAATTCAGGCTCAACAGCGGGTACTGTAACTTATGCTATTACTCCAACAGCAAACAGTTGCACTGGAACAATAAGCAATTATGTAACAACAATAAATCCTTTTGCAACAGGCGGAACTATAACTTATACTGATGCTTCCGGTCTGAATCCGCGAACATCACCACAATATTCCGGGGGATACACAATTCATACTTTTACTTCAAGTGGAACATTTACACCTAATTGTAGTGGCAATGTTAATATACTAGTGGTTGCAGGTGGCGGTGGCGGCGGTGCTCAAGGCGAAGGTGGCGGCGGGGGAGCAGGAGGTTTGATTTATAATTCTTCTTATAGCGTTACTGGAGGTAATGGAATTACTGTTACAGTTGGCGGTGGCGGTAACGGCTCTGACAACGATGCAATAAAAGGATATAATGGCGCTAATTCCGTTTTTGGTTCATTGACAGCTATTGGAGGAGGTGGTGGTGGCTCTAATAGTACCAGACCAGGAGCTGATGGAGGTTCCGGCGGTGGCGGATCTTTTGCTTCATCAGCTCCGGGGGGTGCGGGAACATCGGGACAGGGTAATGCAGGAGGCGCTTCTTGCGTATCGGCTGCCGATGAGGCCGGTGGCGGTGGCGGTGGAGCAGGAGCTGTAGGTGGAACTGCAATTGGGTCGCCAACATTGGGAGCAACAGTGCCGGGGGCAGGCGGGGCAGGTTTGCAATATTCTATTTCAGGTACTCCGACATACTATAGTGGCGGCGGCGGTGGTGGAACTATGCGGACCAGTCCTGGAGGGCTTGCAGGTAATGGCGGTGGTGGAGCAGGACGAGGAAATAGTATTGGTCCTTTTAATGGAACTCCAAATACAGGCGGTGGTGGTGGCGGTGGAGGCAATAATGTCAATGCGCCGGGAGCAAACGGGGGTTCAGGAATAGTAATTATTCGTTACCCCAATTAAATAGAGTCTGTCCGTAAACTAATAGTATTAAAATAAATAATGCAAATTTTAAAGTGCAAAATGTAAAATGTAAAATTTTATAAGTCATCAAAACCATTGATAATTCTATGTCTTATAAATTTGCAATTTGCAATTTAAATTTTGCAATTTACAATATTTTTTATTTTTAGCGACATTACAGACAAACACTAAATATGCTAAGTGTAAAATATTTGAGCTAAAGCTTAGAAATTATGATTGTTATTTTTGGCAATCTGAAGGTCGTGGCAAATATATTTATCCTTCATCGAAATCAATCCTGACAGAATCTTTCAGTTTGAGATTAATCAAACTGCTGGCATTGCCCATATTGATAGCAATTTCAAGGTAACCTGAAGAACCAAACAAGGCTAGTTTTTCACCGGCTTCCGCATCTTTGTATGCTGTATTAATTGTATCGATTTCGTAACCTCCTCTGAATGAAATAACAAATTTTCTTTTTTTACCAACCTTACGGAACAATTCTTCGCTAATATTTGTAATTACATTTTCATACCTATCAATATAAATTACATTTCCTTTAATTGCATTTTGCTCTTCGATAGGTTTTAACTGAATCATTTCGTTAAGAGAATTTTTTTCAAACCCGAGTGATTCCAATTTTTCACCTTTTGCTATTAAATAAGCAGCTTTAACGAAAACATCGCGCATCGAAAAAGTGAAATAATCTGAATCCTGAGAAATGTTAAGTTCGATAATTTTTTCGGGTTTTCCTTCAACTATCAGTGAGAAAATACCATTGTCGGCGCCAATAAAATAATGACCATTGTAGAACATAACAATGTGAGGCGCTTCAATAGATGCTTCTGTATTAATACCAATAATATGTATGGTTCCTTTAGGGAAATTATTATAGCTATTTCGAATTATATATGATGCGGGCTCAATATCAAAAGCCGGAATATCATGAGTAATATCAATAATTGTAACGTCCGGTAAAAGAGTCAATAAAGCTCCTTTAACAGCGCCAATATAATGGTCTTTTAATCCACAATCGGAAGTTAGAGTAATAATTGCCATTGTAATAGGTTAAGCAATTTATATACACAATTGGTAATAAATATACAAAAAATGTTGTTAATTTTGTCCTTCAAAAGTAATAATTATCTTTAATGATAAAAAAAAATAATAAATTTTATGCTTTAATAATATCATTTGAACTTTACTTTGAAGTATTACAATTTGCCATTATAATTTCACGTAAAGGTGCAAAGAAAATGTAATACTTGTAACTACTCAGTCGATTAAAATATTAAAAATCAAATACATGCCACAGATTCACAGATTAAAATTAATTATTTTTTATAAAATTCCTTCAAACAAAACTTCCTTTGGTAGTTTT
>JAAXXA010000837.1 GCA_013334735.1 Bacteroidota bacterium | reverse complement strand
GCTTGGCTGGCATGCTGGATAAGCGGATGATTGGTAATTGTTACATTTCCCATTTTATAAGCCTCCAAATATTTTGCATTTTAATGATTTCTTCTTTATTAAGATTTTTATAATTACCAATTTTTGCGAGTCTGACTAATTTTTTATGTATAGCAGGGTTGTTCTCGATTTGCTGATCTATAAAATCAAGCCCATCGATCATTTTTGTTTGTTTTAAATCGGAGTTTATTTGTATTGCTTGCTGTTTATATTCTTCTTCTAAACCTACTATTTGTTCAAACTGTGCTTTCTTGATAACATAAAATAAGTTATCATAGAAAAGGCAATCTACCTGTTTATCAAGATTTACTGTGTCTCCCTCAATCAATTCAAGTTTTTTGCTGTTTGAGTTAAATCTTGTTTGTATCATTTTTTTAAAAAAGCCTTTTTTATTCCCATGTTTTTCATCGATTGCAACTTTACTTAATGATATTTTACGAAATGTATAAATCCAATTATTGTCATTATCATAAAAACCAACACAATATGCCCAAAGCTTTTCTTTATCTGTTATGTCTTGAAAACTTTGAATCTTTATTGGCTGCTTTTTTAGTTGAATGTTTACGATATCAGCAAAAGCCATTGTCTTATTGTTTATTGAATAAGTAAATAGGTTTTGAGTATCATCAGAAATGATGTCATATTCAGTGATAGTAAAATTTTTCTCTATTAAATGCCGAAGAGTTTCTTTTGTTAGATTATAAAGATGTTCTCTGATCTCATTATCCACGTCAACCTGATAAATTTTGAAGTTGTATTTATGTATAATCTTACTTCTCTTTTTTGCATCTTCCTTCAGAATCCGAGTAATAAAATACAAAAGTGCATTATCATTGTTAATGCTATTAAATGTGTTTAAAATCGGCTGTAACATTATTCGTTTTGGTTATTGCTTAGCAAAAAATAAAGTTTGTGACCAATTTCATATATCTTAATCCTTGCATCATCTTGTAGGTATTTATCCGTCGAAATGATTAATCCGTTTTTTGTTTTGCCATTCTCGGTATATTCAATCTCATAAATAGCATACTTAAAGCTGAGTAATGGATTAATTAAAATCAAAGAAGAGTTGATGTAAATCTTATAAATAACTGTTAATAAAAATAGAATTGAAAAACATTCATACCAGCCATTAAAGCTCTGAAATAAAAAAGGAATAATATAAGTAGCAATATATCCTATGGCCTCACTATTTTTGTTTTTCACATCCTTTACAGTTACCGGATATCCGTTTTTCGCAACCTCCTGTATGTTTCCAAGAGTTTTACTATAGCCAAACCAACCAATAATCCCTATGATTAATAATATTATGGCTAATCCGAATTTTGAGAAAAAAAGACATACACCATCAAATGTAAGTCCAGCCCAGTTTAAAAAATCAATATTTTCCGAGAATTGTCGAATAATTATAAGTATGAATAACGGTAGGTATGAAGATACAAATAAAGTGAATTGTGCTAGTCCGTGTAAACTATTTATTTGATTTCCATTCATAGTTACTTGCAATAAATACATCATTTTGTGAAAGTTTTATTCGGTTTGATCGCGCAATAAAACTCTTCTCAAGAAGCATAGCTTTAAATCAATCATTAAGAATGCTATTAAAATTCTTACTTCTCTATATAGATAAGCGTGAACTGGAAATTAGTCTCTGGGAGACTTCAGCGCACATCATGAATGGGTTTATGTTTGTTGTTG
>JAAXXA010000836.1 GCA_013334735.1 Bacteroidota bacterium | reverse complement strand
ATTGTTCTGAAATCCTATGGTAATTATTAAAGAATCTTCTCTTGAGCAAATGGAAGGTATGGGATGTATCGACGCCAAAGGATTATCTGCAATTCTTACCCTTGTACCCAGCGAATTAGTACTTACGCATCCATGACTATCGGTAATTTTTAAAGCTACATTATATCCTCTAACCTGATTGTACAAATGAGTAACTGTTTGACCGGTAGCGGTTGTTCCATCACCAAAATCCCATTCAAATGTTGAAGTAGCATTACTTTGAGGATAAACCAAACCATTTTGAGGAAAAACTCCACTCCCTACAAATTTTATCGTGTCATGGAAACAAATATCCACATAATTGCTGTCAGTAGGGTTAGGCATTGTTAAAGCTGCATCAAGAACTGAAAAAACAGTTTGACATTCGGGAATACATGATATTGTTCCTTTCCAGCCTGTTCCAACATCTGAACCGTTTGAGCGAAATTTGAAAGTAAGATTTCCTGAACTATTTGTAATAGAAGCTTGAACCGGATAAAATAATAAAGTATTGGTATTGTTGTATGCTCCTAAAAGTGGAGAACTTGTGGTTGTACCATCATAAATATACAAAGTGTCGGTTGGATCAATATCAAATTCATCAAAATATACTTTAGTATGGGTGTTGATAATATTATTCGATTTGAAAGTAATAATATATGTTTCTCCGTTTCCGTAATCAGAAGTTGCACCACCGCTATCATAAAAAAAACCGGAACAGTCAGTAATCGTATCACCGTTATGGGTACTTATCAAATAATCCTGAGAATAAAGGTTTAAGGATATTACTATAAGAAATCCTAAAACAGGAAATATTTTTTTCATAACAAATTATTAAATTAAAACTAATAGCCTAATGATTTTTTGTATTCTGTAAACTTCTGTAAAAAAACAGATTTAGGGTAAAAAATAAGTAATTTGCCTGTTTTCCCCATTTTATATGTAGTGTATTTATTAAAATCAATTTCAAAATCGTACATCAATACGTTTAATTTTTTTATATCAAAATTGGATAGATCGCTACTGAAAAATTCAATTTTTTCTGTTTTGCCTTTAACTGATTTTTCAACTTTATAAATATCAAGAGCCTCTGTAGTAGGCTTTTTGGTATCGTTATCAATAATATAATATGAATTGTTAAGGTAAAAGTTATAATAAAGAATACTCTCAGGGCTTTTTAGAAGGGTGCTTTTAATAAAAGAACTGTCAAAGCATTCGTACAATTTCGGATCGGGAGTTATGCAGGTTTGCGCATAAGATCGGATAACAGATATTGCCGAAAATAAAAGCAATAAAAAGGTTTTTGTTTTCATGTGAATTTTTTTGAAACGTCAAATATAAATAAAATTAAAATAAAAAACTTAAATGTTTTGGATTAAGCTTATGCAAAAAGATAAAAAAGATACTTATGTTTTTATTACTAAATTTTTTGCATCTTGTACTGACATCCCTTTATATATCTAATGTTAAAACAATGTAGTTTTGCAACGGTAATCGGTAACTGGTAATCAGTTATCAGTAAGTCCGAATACCGATTACTGAATACTGATTACCAAAACAGAATGTTACGGAATTAATTTGTTTCTACACTAGTTTGCTCCTGTATCAATCCATTTTGTTATTTGTGCTTTTTCGCAATTAGATGCTTTTGTATTTTTATGATTAGTATTAACTTTATTAATTAAGGTGCTGCCTGAATTTAAAACATAATCGTGTGCAGTAGTA
>JAAXXA010000230.1 GCA_013334735.1 Bacteroidota bacterium | reverse complement strand
TCAAGAATGCTTTTTTCTTTATATCTGTTGAAATGGTATAGGAAATTTGAGGAAGTCCCTTTTCCGATTTCAAAACTTTATTATCAGCTTTTGCTTCTTTAATAGCAGTATTAAAGGTATTATCGGAAGATATTGCCTGTATAATATTTTGTTTATAATTAAAGAAATACCAATCATTTGAATCAAATTCGAAATAAATATTTATTTCATCACCACTTTTTTTCTTAATAACTTCAATACGTCCACCAACGTATTTGTTAAATTGATTTTTATTAATAGCTACTATTCCAATATTACCTTCAGAGACAAATGATTTAGAAGTCCGGTTCCATTTCATCTGCACATCGCCCAAAAGAAAAGTATGAACAAGTTCGGAAGGTATCTTTTTAAATTCTCCATTTAAAGCAACTTCGGAAATGAGCTTATCAGCAACCTTATTACCTAAGATTTCGGTTATCGTTTTAGTAAAAGTAACTCTCGACAGATCAAGTCCTGGCATTTTAGTGTATTTTTCCAGATTTTGTGTCATAATTTTAAGCGCATCTTCATTAAAGAAGAAGTCCAGATACATAGCTAAATCGAGGTTTGTTGTATCAGGGATCAGGTAATTATTAATATTTCCATAAACGCCAAGAGTAAGCCTACCCGTGCTTGAAGCGAGATTGATTTTACCATCACCTGTAAAAATACATGAATTTGTAGTAAGACTAACATAGTCTCCTGCTTGTTTTAACTGTTTAAGTTTTTCTTTATTTGAGATTCTATATTCGTCACTAGCGTAGTCGTAATAAGCAAAACCTCTCGCGGTAATAATTTCGGCGTCATTTGCCTTAATTTTTTTAGATAAAAAGACAGAATAAACTCCACTTGAGTCATTTGCATGAAATAAACCTGCTTCCAAGCTGCTATTATTAATTTCCTTAATTGAATCGCTAACGGGAATAAATAATTCATTAGGATCAATATCTGCATTAAACTTTATCCAATATCTCGGAAGGGAATCGCAGGTTTGATTTATTTTGAAAGCGCCGTTAAAATTCAGGAACTCTTTACTGGCAGTTAATTTAACACCTCCGGCGAAATCAAATTTATTGCTAAGCGCAAATTTAGAAGTATCGTTAATTATACCTGTAGCATAAGTTTGAATAGTTGTGTCAACAGTAATTTTTCCAAAATATATGGGATTAACAATGCTATCTCTATCAGTATAATCGTATTTTCCGTCAGCTGAATAATATTTACGACCATTGATATTAACATTAGCATCATAAAACGTATGATATTTTGTTGCCATATTAGTTAAAAGTTTAGCATCTGTCAACTTTTTCATTTCAGCTTTTTTGAGAATAGTAACATCTCCTTTTGCAGGAAATACGGCAGCATCAGCCACTTTAATAATTTTCACTTCTTTTGCATAAATGATATTATCTTTCAGATTATATTTTGCCTTTTGAGCAAAGAAACGGAGAGAATCCTGAGAAGGATGAACAGAAACAAACTCCGATCCTGAAAAATCAACATCCGAAAGCTCTTTCAGCGAAAGACCGTCAATTTCTGCAGTAGTTTTATTCGAACTGTTCGCAAGGTCAATTTCTTCGCTATCCATAAACCAATCGAACTGGTCAACAAAGCAAATGTAAAGGTTGATAGGAAATTCCACTTTAGAAATACCACCATTCGATTTGAATTCGCCTTTTCTTAAATCAAAATCCACGTGCGATTTATAGTTATAAGTTAAGAATGACAGCTCCGACTTGTCGATAGATTTAAGTCTGAAATCGCAGGTATCCGAATCGAAGTAACGATTTTTAAACTTAAATAATTTGGCATCCATTTCGGCATTTTTAAATTGCAAAGTACCTGTTCCTGAAAGGCTCGCTGGCGTTAATGCAAGCGTACCATGTAACTTTGCTTCGCTATCATACATTGCAAGAGGTTTAAGCTTTTTGGAAACAAGCATAAAATCTTTATACGGGAACCATCTTTCGTGAACATCTTCGGCAATTACAGGAGGATATTGAACTCCGCTTTTTTGTTCATTAATAACATATTTATTAACTTCTGCAACCATTGAATCAGGGAAGAAAACAAATTCATTTGATTTAGAAACAGATGTAATATAATTTAAAGTACCGTTACCTCTAAGACCTTTATTACTAAGGTCAATAATTGAATCATATACTCCTTTGCCACCATAAGCCTGATAACCACCGGGAGGTGTAAGCCTTATAAATCCTAAAGAGTAATCGGGTTGAACACTTAAAGTATCATCAATATCGGGAAAAATAGAAGCTGATTTGAATGTTCCGGCAAATACCAATCCTTCGGTAGATGTGTTATCAAGACTATCAATAGCAAAAGGAAGAAGGTGAAAATTAAAGCGTTCTTTATCGTAAACACCGTTATATATTGATTTTCTATTATAATATACATAAGAATCTTTAGAACTGGTAAATATAGGATATTGCCCAAAAGATTTAAGTCCCGATTTATTATTAGGTCCATCTATCTGCATGTCTCCTCTGATGCCTTCAATTACTGATTTAACCCTTACCCAATTGTTTTTATTTTTCAATTCACTATTGGCAGGAAGATTAAATTTTTTCACAAAAAAGCTCATAGAATCCACAACAGGCATATCAATTTTAAATTTATCATAAGAAAAGGAAAATAATTTCCCGAAAAAGTCAAAAACACCAGCGTGAACTCTGCCATCAAAATCAAAATCTCTGTTTTTCTTTACAATAATCTTTTGGTCTTTAGGATAGATATAAACATTTTGTGAATCACTTAAATAAACACTTTTGACTCCATTAAGTTTTAAATCAAAATTAAGAAGGCTAATATTAGCATTACTTTCGCCCTTTGTAGAAGAATTGAACTGCAAAACATCATAGTCTATTTTACCAGTTTTTGATAATATAAAATTATAGAGTTTATCTTTTAAAATAACCTTATTATTTTCGATATTATACGCAATAAAGCCCATACCTGATAGCCTTATCATTAAAGCTTCTATTTGATTTATCGCAATTTTTAAATATTTTGCATATTCAGGAACAGAAATAACATTAGTATCTTTTAATTTTGCATATTTTTTCAGATCCATCAGAGGATGGGTTTCGTCAATTCCGAGTAGCTTATAATAACGTAGTTCCGAATAATAATTTGACGATTCAAACATTGCTTCGCTTTCATTACCAACACCTTTGATCATCTTCATTTCAATCAGAGGTTGGTCCATTTTCCAATATAAGGCTTCAAAATACATATCAAGTTTATGATAAGTATCAAAAAATGGTGTTTGCGCAACTCCTTCTCCTCCCCTAAGTAAAGAAAATTCTTTTGAATTATTCAGATATTTCATTTTAAGACCGGGATGAAAAATCGAATCTTTTTCCCAATATATGGAAACAGATGCCATGTCGGAACTAATTCTGTCTTTACGTATAATATATGTTTTCGCTGCTGTTTTAATAAATTTTTTCCCTTCTCTGAAAAAAGTCAAATAAGCATCTTTATCCTTATCACCGGAACCTATTATTTTTGCACCGTGGATTGTAAAACCTCCATCATAATCTACATTCGGGAATATACCCTGAATTTTAAGTTCCTTGTTATAAGAATCAAAGCGTGGATAAGTTGCTTTTTCTTCATTAACATCGGCAAGTATTTTATCTTCTAATTTTCCTATAAGTGGGTTGTCGAAAGTGCTTTTTTTATAAAATGTTACGGTATCAGCAGTGTATTTTGAATATTTTACGGTTATATGATATTTATCAAGTTCGGCATAAACGTCGTTTTCTTCGAAACCTGCACGTTTCCATGTTACTTTTCCCCCAATTCCTTCCCATATAGATAGCGTAGGATAATAAATTCCTTTTGTATTATAAATATTCAAACTATCGTCATTAGCGTAACATGTAAGGTTAAGCGATGAAAAAATAATACGAGGAACTGTATCATATTCAAAATAATAGTCATTATTATTTGATTTCCATTCAGTTGTTGTTGATTTATACAGTACATTATTTGTAAAAAGGTTATTGCTTACTTCAAGATATTCAACATACTGAGAACTTGTAGAACGGTTAATTAGCTTACCTAAGCTGGCTTCCCACGCTTTAAAACTGGATTCTGTTTGATTAGTATTATTAAAGCTAATAATTGCTGAAAGGTAGTTTTTAAAATGAGGAATAGGTTTCATTTTCCTTTTCTGCATTAAATTGCAAGTACTAATCATTTCTTTTTTTTCATCTTCTGAAAACTTGCCATTAATCCATTCAAGAGTAAATTGCTCCATAAAAATTTTTGAAGCTTTTTTATCATCAGAATTATCAACATTCTGAAAAAAGACTTTTAATTCTTCAAAAAAAACAGCAGGTTCGTCAGAAAACTTTTTAAATAATTGTGATTGAGCAGTAAGAGAAATAAGCCCAAAGAGAAGTGTGAAAAATATAAACCTTAGTTTCATATAAATGACAAATTACAGGATTATAGCGAATTTATAAAACAACATTATCATTGTATTAAGTATAAAAGGACGTCATTGCATAGTTTACCCAATGCGTCATTGCGAGGAACGAAGCAATCTCTTTCACTGGAGGAAATAAGATTGCTTCGGTCGAAAAGCCCTCGCAATGACGTTTATCTTGATATTTAGTGCTGACATTAATTTATTTTTTGTTTTACTCATTATTTGCAAACTTCAAAACAGTCCATTTATTTTTAGCCGAAAAATCTAAAAATTTCAAACCTAATGATTGCGCTTTATCTTTAATAGCTGGCACATCAGAATCATAAAAACCGCTCAAAAGCAAAATGCCTGATTTATCGAGATGATCAACATACTTGGGAATATCATTTAAAAGTACATTGCGATTTATATTTGCTAAAATAATATCAAACGTACCGCTTATTCTGTTTGAATCGCCCATTATTACGTTAATACAAGAAGTTTTATTTTTTTTAATATTTTCGACAGAATTATTATAAGCCCATTCGTCATTATCAATAGCGATAACAGAAGATGCGCCTTTTTTAGCTGCAAGAATAGCAAGAACAGCAGTACCACATCCCATATCTAACACTGATTTGTTTTTAATGGTCAAGGCTAATATTTGCTCTAACATCAACGAAGTTGTTTCATGATGCGCAGTACCAAAGGACATCTTGGGTTCAATTATAATATCATAAGTACATTTTTTATCTTTGTTATGAAAAGGCGCTCTAACACAACATTTTTCGGCAATTATCACGGGATTATAATTTCGTTCCCACTCTGCATTCCAGTTCTTATCGGCAATATTGTTTATTTCATATTTAACAGAAAATTCAGTACTCTTCAGAATATCTAATTTTTCTATATCTTCAGGATTAAAAACAAGAGCAGGAATATAAGCAAGCAAACCGCTTTCAGATTCAACAAAGCTCTCAAAGCCAATATCGGCAAGCAAGGCAGTAATAATTTCGGTCCA
>JAAXXA010000835.1 GCA_013334735.1 Bacteroidota bacterium | reverse complement strand
AATAAAGGCAAAGGAATACGCTCTGATTGTTTCGTTACAATTGAACTAACAAATAGCAACGGCATTGATATACAACTTGAAAGCAAAGTAAAGGTACTTTATGGAAAAAGTATTATTAAACAAGCTCAGGAAATACTTAAATTTTATAGCATAAACAATGCTATTGTAAAAATTGAGGATTCGGGTGCATTACCATTTGTAATATATGCGCGTTTAGAAGCAGCTATCAGAGAGCTTACAGGTTCAGATAAAGAATTTCTTACTCCTCTTATAGAAAGTAATAAATATCAAACAACAAAAGATAAATTTAGATTTTCAAGATTATATTTACCGGGA
The DNA here is from genome assembly GCA_013334735.1 of Bacteroidota bacterium. Taxonomy (GTDB): domain Bacteria; phylum Bacteroidota; class Bacteroidia; order Bacteroidales; family CG2-30-32-10; genus JAAXXA01. Next base: position 1,408 of record JAAXXA010000835.1, on the reverse strand, counting down.
AATACTCCAAATCTGATGATAAATGCAGGGATACATAAACCCGATGGTATCATCCTTGATCTTGAAGATGCCGTTTCGGTTGATAAAAAATATGAAGCAAGGTTTGTAGTAAGAAATGCTTTACGAAGCCTCGATTTCTATGGAACTGAAAGAATGGTAAGGATTAACCAAATACCAAAAGGTCTTGACGATTTGGAATATCTAGTTCCACATAATGTAAACCTTTTGCTTATACCAAAGTGTGAAAGCGCTGAACAAATTCAACTTGTCAATAAAAAAATTGAGGAACTGAAAAAGAAATATAAGGTAAGCGGAAATGTATGGTTGATGCCGATAATTGAAAGCAGCCTGGGAGTTATAAAAGCTTACGATATTGCATCATCTGCAAATAATATTGTTGCCATGGCAATTGGTTTAGAAGATTACACTGCAGATATTGGCGCTAAACGTACAAACGAAGCAACAGAATCCTTTTATGCCCGAAGTCAGGTAGTAAATGCTTGCAGAGCAGCAGGTATTCAACCTATAGATTCTGTATTTTCGGATATTGGAAATATGGAAGCTTTAAAACAAAATGTTATTAAATCAAAAGCTCTGGGCTTTGATGGTATGGGCTGCATACATCCAAGACAGATAAGGATAATTCAGGAAAATTTTGCGCCGGATTCAATAGAAATTGAAAAAGCGGAAAAAATAGTCAAAGCTTTTTTTGAAGCCTCAGAAAAAGGACTTGGCGTGGTTTCACTTGGCACTAAAATGATTGACGCTCCTGTAGTAAAAAGAGCTCAAAGAACAATAGATATTGCAATAAAAATGGGTAAAATAAATAAAAACTGGATGGAGGAAAATTATGTCAGTTAAATTTGTAAAAAATGCATTAGGTCGTTTGGTACCAACAGAAGTAAATGGAAAAACTCAAATTCCTTATATGGGTGTTGGAAAATACCGCCCAACAGGTAATAAATACGCACCGCGTATTTCAAGTTGTATAGATTATCCTTCTGACGGAAACAAAACAGTTTCTTCATTAAAAGATGCTTTAATAAAATCAGGGCTTAAAGATGGCATGGTTATATCCACACATCATCATTTCAGAAATGGGGATTTAATTTCCAATCAAATCTTTGATATTGCATCAGAATTAGGTATAAAGAATTTAACATGGGTTCCATCTGCATCTTTTGAATGCCATTCTCCTCTTATAAAATATCTTGAAGACGGGACAATTCACCATATAGAAGGCAGTATGAATGGAGCGCTTGGTAAATTTACCTCTAACGGAAATATGAAAGGAATGGGTATTCTGCGTTCTCATGGAGGAAGGTATCAGTCTATTCAGGATGGTGAGGTTATTATAGATATTGCAGTTATTGCAGCACCAACAGCAGATGCGTTCGGTAATGCCACA
>JAAXXA010000834.1 GCA_013334735.1 Bacteroidota bacterium | reverse complement strand
CAGCAATACCATAAGCGGTTACCGTAAAGGAATTACGGCGCAAAACGTAACCGACCTTGAAGTATATTGGAACGAAATAACGGATATTAAATCGCCTGTAATTACCTATTTTGCTGACCGTTCGTACGGAATAGGTTCTGCCGGCTGCGCTAAACTAAAAGTGTTTGGCAATACCATAAGCAACAGCACCACCGATAACTGGCGCATAGAGGGCATTTCCTTTAATAACAGCCCAAGCAGTTACATTACATGGAACACTATTGAACACATGGGTAAAAGTATTTTTGCAGGAGGAGCATCCGCACCAAGTATAATACAAAAAAATATTTTTAATGCAGGTGTTGATGGTTTCTTTTTAAACTGGGGCATTGTTGGAACACAAGGGCAGGTATTGCATCCACAGGATAATCAATGGCAGGGAACATTTACTGACCATCAAATGGTTTCATACAACTCGAATGGCAATTTATCTGATTTTTGGACAAAACAAGGTAGTTCATATATGCCAACAGATAATTATGCTGATTGTTCTGGAACTCCGCCTACTTGTTTAAAAATAAAAATTGATACAACAACAGGTAATTCTCTTGCACGTTGTTATACACCTATACCATTGCCATGGACATTTAACCCTGTTTTTATTTATAAAATTATACAGGATAGCTTGGAGTTTCCAGAATATAATACTGAAAGCAAATGGATGGCAAAGCAGGGATTGTACAAATATTTGATATTAAACGACACTATTATTACAGATACCCTGATACAGCAATTTAAAGCAGCAGCCGATACCGGCAATTTAGGTAGATTTGAAAGGGTAAATCAAGCTTTATTACAGGAAGATTATAGCGTAGCTGAAGCAATCAATGATAGTATTAATGCTTCTGTAACACCTGAAATTGCTGCCAAAAGAGTAAACGGAATACTGATAAATAGTTATATAAACGACAAAGAGAATTATAGTTTTAGTGAATCTGATATTGACACATTAGTAAGCATTGCACAGCAATGTGCATATTACTACGGTAATGCGGTATATCATGCACGAATGCTATTAAGCTTAATAGATACTAGCGTTTATAATAATGATTGTGAATTTCCTGAAATGCTACAAGCACGAAAAATGATAAGTTATCCTGCAACAAATGATACAGAGGTTGATAAATTTTCAGTTTATCCAAATCCTGCGAATGATTATATTAACGTAATAAATGAATCGGATAATATTGCTGATATTACGTTATACAATTATCTCGGGAAATCAGTAAAAACAGATAAGCTAAGAATTGGTATTAATATTATTTCCACAAAAGAACTAATAAATGGAATATATGTTTACAAAATTATGAGCACCGGAAATACTAATAAATCCGGCAAATTGATAATTTTACGATAAATTTAAAAAACCAAGGGTATTGCATAGCTCATGCAATACCCTTACCTTTGTAAAGATGATGAGATCAATTTACATATTAATAATTTTTTTATTTTTTTCATTAAGGATTATTGCACAAGTTAATTTAGTGCCAAACCCGGGATTTGAAAATTTTATACCCGGTGATACTTTTTGTAATGCAGGTCCTATTATTGGAACTCCGCCATGGTTAAGCCCAACAGGTGCATCACCAAATTGCTTTAAAGAATGTTGTTGGAATCAAGGTTGGGCTATACCTCAAAATACATTTGGTTTTCAGTACACACATAATGGGATCGGATATGCTGGTTTCGGTGTTTATTCTCTTCCTA
>JAAXXA010000833.1 GCA_013334735.1 Bacteroidota bacterium | reverse complement strand
AAATGATTAGTATGATTGTGGATGGAATTATTGTTGGCAATTACATTGGGAAAAGTGCATTGGCAGCCGTTGGAGCTTCATTTCCCGTAATATTTGCTCTCATATCGTTACTTATTGGAATTACAGGGGGGATTACAATTATTATTTCACAATACTTTGGAGCAAAAGATTTCAAATCAGTTAATCGCGCTGTAGATACAGCATACATATTTTTATTTTTTGCTTCACTGATAATCGGGCTTTCCGGAATATTATTTTGTAAAGATATCTTTTTGTTTCTTGATCTTCCGGAGGAAGTAATGCCCGAAGCTTTACTTTATATCAAAATTTATTTTGGCGGTATTCTTTTTATGGCAGGTTTACAGGGTACAAATGCTATTCTTCGTGGAATGGGTGATTCAAAAACACCTTTGTACTTCATGATAATTGCCGCTTTTTTGAATGTAGTTTTAGAATTGATATTTATTCCTGTTCTTAAAATGGGTATAGAAGGCGCTGCTATAGCAGCTGTGATATCACAGGGTGTAGCATTTTTAATAGCTACAATTTATCTAAATAAAAAACACCCTTATATCAGAATATCTTTTACGAAAATATACTTCGATAAAATGATATTTGTACAAAGTCTTAAAATTGGCTTGCCATCAGGTTTACAACAAACATTTGCCGCTCTTGGTCAGATGGCATTATTGAAAATTGTAAATGGTTTTGGAACTAATACAATTGCTGCATATACCATTGCAGGTCGTATTGATTCATTTGCAATTTTGCCTGCAATGAATTTTTCGATGGCTATAATGTCGTTTGTAGGTCAAAATTTAGGCGCGGGAAAGTATAACAGGGTTAAAAAAGGATATATCTCAACACAGCGTATCACAGGCGCAATAACTATATTTGTAACTTTGTTTATTATGTTATTTTCTGCACAAATTATGAATATGTTTACTAAAGATAATGATGTAATACAGATTGGCGCAGATTACCTGATGATTGTTAGTCCGTTTTATATTTTGTTTTCAATAATGTTTATAAATACCGGTGTCTTTAGGGGGGCAGGAGATACATTAATACCTATGTTTATTACACTTTTTACTTTGTGGTTAATAAGGATACCTTTGGCAGTTATTCTATCAAAATCTTTTGGTATTCATGGAATATGGTGGTCAACTCCTATTGCATGGTTTGTAGGAACAATATTTACCGTTATTTATTATATTATCGGAAGATGGAAAAAGAAGGTAATTGTTAACTCTATTTTTATTGAAGAAATAACTTAAAATTATGATACTAATTGCAGATAGTGGCGCTACTAAAACTGATTGGATAGTAGTTTACGGACGACAGGAAATACGGACGTTTCAAACGGGCGGATTTAATCCATTCTTTGTTAATGCTTTGCAGATAAGAGATGAAGTAGATAAAGAATTAGTACCATTTATTGACAGTAAAAATGTTAAAGAAGTTTACTTTTATGGTGCAGGATGTACATCCATTGAGCAAATTATTATTGTTGAAGATGCCCTAAATCCTTTGTTTCCCGAAGCAAGGATACTGGTGGAGAATGATCTTCTTGGCGCAGCGCGCGCTTTGTGCGGACATAATGAAGGTATTGCCTGTATCTTAGGAACAGGTTCCAATTCCTGTTCTTTCGATGGAAAAAATATTACTGAAAATGTTCCATCGCTTGGTTATTTACTTGGTGATGAAGGAAGCGGAGCTTATATAGGAAAAAAACTTATTAAAGAA
>JAAXXA010000832.1 GCA_013334735.1 Bacteroidota bacterium | reverse complement strand
CAAACCGACTTTTGGCGAAAATCTTACTTACTTTTTCCGTTATCAGATAGCTCACATGTACTTTCGTTATTTTATGTGGAATTTTGTAGGCAGGCAAAATGATGTTCAAAGTACCGGCGATCCTATTGATGGTAACTGGATGAGTGGTATTACAGCATTAGATAAATCGCGCTTAGGGCCGGTTGATCTGCTTCCCGAAAACCTGAAAAATAAAGGTACTAATTATTTTTATTTTCTTCCTCTGATTTTAGGACTTATCGGGTTGGTTTACCAGTTTAAGAACAGGTATCAGGATGGATTGGTTGTAATGTTACTGTTTTTAATGACAGGTTTGGCAATTATTCTATACTTAAATCAGGGACCCAGTGAGCCCCGTGAAAGAGATTATGCTTATGCCGGTTCGATGATGGCATTTTGTATGTGGATCGCAATGGGTGTTATTGCTATTTATAATCAGATTAAAACGAAAGTAAATCCCGTACTTTCTGCAATTATTGTTACTCTTATTTGCTTTGCAGCCGTGCCTTATGTTATGGGTAAAAATGGCTGGAACGATCATGACAGATCGGGAAGATATACCATGGTTGCGTTTGCTTCAAATTATCTGAATTCGTGCGCGCCAAATGCAATCTTATTTACAAATGGCGATAATGATACTTTCCCTCTATGGTATGCTCAGGAAGTTGAAGGTATTCGTACGGACGTAAGAGTTGTAAATTTGAGCCTGCTTAATACCGACTGGTATATAAATTCAATGAAAATTAAAGCTTACAAATCGGATCCTGTGCCTATTTCCATGACTATTGATCAGTACAGGCAAGGCACGCGGGATGTTGTTTATTTTATCGAAAATGAAAGTATCAAGGATCCCGTTGAACTTAACGAAATGATTGATTTTGTATTAAGCGACGACCCTGCTACCAAGCATTTTTCTTCAGGCAGGAAAATAGATTATTTCCCTTCGCGTAAATTCAAAATAACAGTTGATAAAAATGCTGTTATTACAAGCGGTACTGTTCCTAAAGAAAAAGCCGATTCTATATTAAGCAAAATGGAATGGTCGATTAAAGGTTATGGAGTACAAAAAAATCATCTTGCAGTACTTGATATGTTAGCTCACAATAATTGGAAACGACCTGTATATTTTTCTATTACAACTGGAGGCGACAGTTACTTAGGCCTTGAAGATTATTTTCAGCTTGAAGGACTTGCATATCGCTTGGTTCCGTTAAAATGTAGTAATAATGACGGGCAGACCGGTAGTTTGAACACCACGGTAATGTATGACAATCTGATGAATAAGTTTAAGTGGGGTAATATGCAAAATCCGAAAGTTTATCTGGACGAAACCAATTTGCGTATGACCATGAACTTCCGCAATAACTTTGCGCGCCTTGCCTCCTCTCTTATTGACGAAGGTAAAAAAGATAAGGCTATAAAAGTATTGGACAGAAGTATGGAGGTAATACCTGAAGTTTCGGTACCTTACAATTATTTTATATTACCTATAGCCGAAACATATTATAAAGCCGGCGCAATTGATAAAGCAAATAAAATTACAAAACGCCTTACAGATCTGTATGAACAAAATTTAAAATATTTCTTTGCTTTCGACATTAGCTTTGAAAAAAAGATCAAAGACCGAAAAGAGCAAGCTCTGGCGATCATGAACAGAATAGCTATGATAACCGCCAATTACAAACAAACAGCATTGGCAAAAAGAGCAAAAGAAATATTTGAAAAATAT
>JAAXXA010000831.1 GCA_013334735.1 Bacteroidota bacterium | reverse complement strand
AAATAGCCTTTTATAAATTTTTACGCTTAATTATTAACACTTGCTCGGCCCAAATATCTTTATCCTTACCACTAACACCTATATCTGTAGTTTTAAGCTCGCATACAACATCAAATTCTTTTTCTAAATGATTAATTATATCATTTACAACCATTTCTTCCTCTTCTATTCCTTGCAATTCATCACCCCGAAGAGCTTTTTTTATAGGCCAGATACGAATCTCTCCACTATCCTTAATAGCTTCAATAGATTTTTTAATTGCATTTTCTGCTTTAGATCCATATTCCTTGTCAAAAAAGAGAGATATCGCTCCAACAGAAATAATATAATCTAAATTTTTAACTGGTAAATCTTTTGTAAAATCCCCAATAAAAAAATTATTTTTGTGCTGATTTTCTAAAGAATCCATATCTAAATCTGTATCTAATCCATATGCCTCTTGAGTTATATTTTTATTTATACACGAAGTCACAAACTCTCCTTCATCGCATCCTAAATCCATAATTCTTTTATCTTGTAATGATTGTCTCGGAATATCAAGACTTATTATATATCGGTTGAATGTATTTTCTTCTTGTTTTTCCGCACTGGTTTCCTCATGATGTATCTTGCTACTATCCCATTTAATCTTAATATATTCCTCAAATTCCTGACTCCACTTATCAGAGCCTGAGGCAATTTCCTTTTCTAGCCACATTTTAAATTTCTCCGTTTCCTTGTTGTCCCATATTCTTGGATGTTTAAATTCGAAGCTATTCATAAAAGTAATAATTTTATTAGTTACAATATGATTTTATCACAAAGTTTCGATTCTCATCAGGGGTAATAAAAATAACCCCATGGAATGGGGTTATTTTATCTGAGCCAGACTGTCACTGACGTTCGAACTGGATTTATTAAAGAGTATTTTTTATAAACCTTGTTTTTATAATTATTTCAGAATTAAGGATTATTGAACACAGTTTTCTTCAAAAACATCAGCCCAAACTTCATCCGAATTAAAATTCTGCAGTAATCCATCTTTGGGATCAAAGTCTTTAGAAAAAGCCTCTACCCCATGCTCAATCATATAACTCGGATAATAGTTCGGCATACCAATTTTTTCTATTTCCTGACAAATAACTTTTGTCTTTTCAGTATCATTCATTAAATTCATAAAAACTGCGTCAAAATCAGAGATACGATTTTCGTCGAATTTACTTTCTATATGATTATATTTAAGCATTGAAATCGCTTGGCCAGCTGTTTTATCTTTAACCCTTTCTGAATCAAAAGAGCCATAGCTTAGAGCTAAGATAAGCATTTTTACTCCTTTTTCATATTCCTTTTGATTAATACATAGCTCAACACCATTAAAAATATCAGCCGGAGTATAGCTATTTTTCAACTCATTTAAATTAGAGCAAACTACAACATTATTGGAATTTAGGCCGCCATCTTTTTCATAGTTTGTATGCTTAACGCCATCAGTATATTTTTCCTCTACAGATATTTTCGAATTAGAGTCTTTGTTAATATTTTTCCCTGTATGTTTTATAATTATTTCTCCATTATTTTGCTTGCTGTTGCTTATCAGTAAAATTCCACCAAAAACTATCGCAATAATTAAAATTATTCCTATGCCCAAAATACTTGGTATTTTTTTGTTTATCATTTTTTTTGTTTTAATTTTTTATAATCATATTTTATCACAAAAATTATATTTTCGTTAGAGGTAATAAAAATAACCCCAATTTATGGGGTTATTTT
>JAAXXA010000229.1 GCA_013334735.1 Bacteroidota bacterium | reverse complement strand
CAAATACACGCTTACCTGTTTGGCGGCTTGTATGATTTTGGGGGACAAATCCGGCAGAAAAACATTTCAAAAAGCGGTTTTCAATTTGCTGTATCACGCTTTTTGGGTAAAACATTAAAGCAAATAGAATCAATCCCCGAAACTACATTTGAGGAAATAGTAAACAAATATGTAGAAATGAACATTGCACACCCTTTTATGGAAGGTAATGGCAGAAGCACCAGAATATGGTTGGATTTGATACTAAAAAAACGCCTCAAAAAATGCGTTGATTGGAGTAAAATAAGTAAGCGAGATTACATGAACGCAATGATGCTGAGTCCAACAAAGAGTAGTGTTCTAAAATCACTTTTGGAAAAAGTACTCACCAACAAAATAAACGACCGCGAAATGTTTATGAAAGGTATTGATTACTCATATTATTTCGAGGAAAATGAATAATAAAAAACAACAATAAAAAGGGGTGGCACACAACGACAAAAAATTGGGAACAACGAAATGCTAACCGATTGCTTTCAGTTGCGGGACATTTTCGTTTGAATTTTGTTTATCATAATATTTAGTATTTTTACTGTTTGTAAATTAAAAAAAATATCACAATGAAATCAAATCATTTTTTTCTTAGTCAAGTAAAGAACATGAATTTTTTATCGAAATTTATTTTTCTTTTGATAGTTTTTATAAGTATGCACGATATCGCAACAACATGTTGTCCGCCGGCCACATGCACAGTGGATTCAACTAATGAAGTAAAAAAAAGAAAATCATTTCGCCGGACCTTTTATAGTCAGGATAATAAAACTTTAAATAAAAATCAATTAGGAAATAAAACTTTGAAATCATCAGAAAATACTAAAACAAATTCATTCGAAATTACTTATGCTGATGTAATACATTCCTATGATATACAAAACACCTTACAGTATTCGTGGACAGAAGAAGGGTCATATCAGATGAATATTGGTATAATAGATTTAGTAAATCCGCAAACATGGACTTTGCCGAATTTTCCGCTGATAACAGAACCTGACGGAGCAGGAGTGCCTCTATCTGAAACCTCTTATGAATCGAATTTTCCAACCGCAACACATTGCCGGCTTTATAAATATCAGGATGTGGTTGATAATATTTCTTATGATGAATTTTTTTACGAATTTTATCAGTTTTCCGAAGACGGCATTTTTTTATTGGGAGCAATTGATACAATTCCTGATCTGGAATGGGTTGAAAAAAATTCTTTTAATGAATATCTGGCTACTTTGCCTCTTTCAATAAATACCAATTTAGTAACAAATGATACTATTGTATGGAAGGGTATAACTTATATGACAGACATTCATATTGTATCAGAAGGTTTTGGAACGCTTGTTACACCTGCCGGAAATGTAGAAGTTTTAAAAATAAGAAACGATTACAAAGAAAAATCGTACGATGAAAATGATGTATTGCTTAACGAAATAGAATTTGTTGCCTACACTTTTTATTCAAAATTTGGGCATCGTCTGAATATCTATTTATCGGAAGGTTCGCCTACAACAAATGTAGTTGATATTGATGAAGTAGAAAGTGAAATTGTTCTTTTCAATTCTAACTCAATTCCTTCAGTTCAAGAAACCAAAAAAATATTGTTTTATCCAAATCCTACAAACGGGGTTGTAAAATTAAATGAAAAAGGCGATTATGATATTTATTATATAAATGGCGTTGTATTAAAATCGTTTCGAAATGTTTCGGAAATTGATATTTCAGGTTTGGCAAAGGGAACATATTTAGTTAAACAATTAAACGGACAAAGTCAAAAGCTATTAATACAATAAGCTGTTTATGATCGAATTTTAAAAAATTTAATTTTTCGACTTTGAATTAATACCATTTGCATTAAAATTCATCCCTACTTTTTATACGCATTTTTAAGTAACATAAGTTATTTAAATAAATTTGATACGTATTATGAACATAGCGCAATTGATAATTTGCATCTGCCTGCGCCGCGGTTTGTGGTTGACGAAAACTTTTTTATCTTTGTAAATCAGCTGTGACGGGTAACTCGAAAGTGCTTATAGTCAAGGCACACAAGAAAACAAAAGCTCACTATGTAAATACATCAAACCAACACAATAAAAAATTTACCAAAATAATGAAACCCCGAATTGAAATTAAAAGTTGGCAGTCAACAATCAAAAGTCATTAATTGATAGCAATTACAAACGTAAGATTGTAATTAAAATGCTGAAATATATCCTGTTTTAAGTATAATGCTTGACATAACACTAGTAAAATATGTTTAAATAAAAATTATTAATTATGGAAAAAGATATAAAAAAGAAACCGTTTAATAAACGTGCATTTATTTCGATTGCTATGTTTACGTCAGGTTTGTGTCTTCCTTTTTCAGGTATTATGAATCATAACCTTCAATTTGAAACTTTAAGTGTGGAAAGGCATTTTTGGATGTCGGTTCATAACATGGCTGCTGTATTATTTGTGATCTTTGCAATTTTGCATATATCATATAACTGGCGCGCGTTAATGAGTTATGCTAAAAAAGCAAAGGAAATATTCATTAGTAAAGAATCATTGGCTGCCATAGCATTGGTGATTGTAATTGTAGGATTATTTGCGTCGCACACTTATCATGTCAATTAACATGAATAGAAAATACGTTGCTATTATTTTATTTTTTGTAATAGTTAGCCTATGTATAAAGCCTGTTTTTTCGCAGGTAATTTATCAAAACATAAGAGGGAAAGTGCTTGATAAAGAAAACAATAATCCTTTAAATGGCGCTACTGTCAAAGTTATCAGTTTAAATAAAGGAACTACTATTGAAACATCAGCATCAACTAACTCATCAGGAAATTTTAGTGTTGAAAACGTACCCGTTGGGCGATGTTCTGTAAAAGTAACTTATACAGGGTATATTACTTACGTAATGCCCGATTTGCTTATAGATGCGAGCAAAGAAGTTGTACTGGAAATAGGAATGAAAGAAAGCATAACATTACTTGGCGAGCTTGTAGTTTCGGAAGAACAACCCAATAAAATGGAATCGGTAAGTAGTAATTCAATCACTGTGGAGCAAACGCAAAGGTTTCCCGCGACATTTTCCGATCTTGCGCGCGCTGCAACTGCATTTCCGGGTGTGGTTAATACAGACGATCAAACAAATCTTATTTCTGTAAGAGGAAACACGCCTAACGGTCTTTTATGGCGGCTCGAAGGTGTGGACATTGTAAGCCCCAATCATCTTGGAAACGCGGGTACTTTCAGCGACAGGATGACACAGAGCGGTGGCGGAGTAAATATTTTAAGTACACAGTTGTTGGCTAATTCCACTTTTCTTACAGGGGCTTTTTCTTCTTCTTATGGAAACGCTTTATCCGGTATTCTTGATATGAAGCTAAGGAAAGGGAATAATCAGCGTCATGAATTTATAGGGCAATTAGGACTTATAGGCGCCGATTTTGCTGCCGAGGGTCCTGTAAATAAGAAAAACGGCAGTTCATATCTTGTAAATTATCGTTATTCCACTATGGGTTTATTATCTGCAATGGGCATCAATCTGGGTGATGAAAAAATTGCTTTTCAGGATTTGTCGTTTAATTTGTCGTTCCTCACTAAAAAAGCCGGCGATTTCACTTTTTTCGGAATGGGAGGATTAAGTAGTAATTTGTTTAAAGCTCAGAGAGATTCATTAAAATGGGTGTATCAAAAAGATCGTTTTGATATTGATTATTATTCTAAAATGGGCGCAAGCGGCATAGCACATACAATAATTTTAGCGAAAAATTCCTTCTTAAAAACAGCTTTGTCATTATCAGCCGTTGAAAGTAGCAGGACAGGCGATCTGCTCAATTATAAATACATTCCTACCAACATTGAATATGATAAAATTCTGCAACGGATATTTTCTTTTACAACTTCTTTTAATCATAAATTCAGCGCTGCAAGCTATTTTGTAACTGGAATTTTTGTTAACCGATTATATTATGATTTAAGTTCCAAAGAAGGTACTGCTATTACCAATCCTGTTGAAACTATTAACGGGAAACAAGGTTCGCAGCTTATTCAACCTTATTTTAACTGGAAATACACTTTCCTGAAAAACCTCACTCTCAACTCAGGATTACATTTTATGCTTTTTACATTTAACCAATCCCAAGCTTTAGAGCCAAGGATGTCGCTTAGGTGGGAAAAAAACAAGCAATCGATCAATTTAGCTTATGGTTTGCATAGTCAATTGCAGCTTCCGGCAGTTTATTTCACTTCTGATTCATTACCCGGTGGAACAAGGGTGAATCCAAATAAAAACCTTGATTTTACAAGAGCTCACCATATTGTATTCGGATATACCAGATTATTTTCATCTAACTTAAAATTAAATACCGAAATTTATTACCAATATCTATTCAATGTTCCTATTGTAAACAAAGCCTTTTCTTCATTTTCTGTATTAAATGAATTAGAGGGGATAGTTACTGATACGCTTGTTAACAAAGGCACAGGAGAAAATTACGGATTGGAAATAAGCCTTACTAAACAATTGTCGGGCAATTATTATTTTTTACTGAGCAGTTCTCTATACAATTCTACATATAAAGGCGGCGACGGAATAAAAAGGAATACCCGATACAATGGAACCTATGCATTTAATTTTACGGGAGGAAAAGAAATTCCCTGGAATAAAAACGGCAAAAACAGGGTGTTCGGAGTAAATGCGGAAATAATTTATATGGGAGGATTGAGATATACCCCTATCAACGGGGAAGCCTCAGCCATAGCTGAAAAAACGATTTATCAGGAATCAAAAGCTTTTTCAAAAAAACTCCCTGACGATTACAAATTAAACATACGCTTGAGTTTGAAAAAAAACAAAGTCAATTATACAAGAACGATTGCATTAGATATTCAGAATGTAACAAGCCGGAAAAATATTGCATTTCAATATTATGATTTTCAGAAAAAAGAAATTGTTACAAAATATCATTTGGGAATTATACCCATTTTAACTTACAGAGTAGAATTTTAATGGGGATTTTATCTTTTAGTTCTCATATTCGGGGCAAATAATTCTCTTTCTACTCCATGCTTGTTAGAGCTTTTTTTTATCCTGTTTTTTCGCATTTCTTTTCGTCCTGTTTTCCTGTTGAATTTAAAAATTTTCATTGACTTATCTCCTTTAAAAAAAGATGTTTCTTTTTCGTGTTTATATTTTTTAAAAATGAAAAAAGACTTTTTTTGTTTTACATTTTTGGATTTGGAATTATATTCATAAGAGCCTTTTGTGTTTATTTTTTTGCGGTCGTATGAATCTCCTTTTCTGTCGTGTTTTTTATTTCCTCCAAAAATCCAGAATGATTTTCGTTGAGTATTTTTTCGTTTTTTGCTATTGTATGAGCTTGATGAATTATATTTTTTATCGCGCGCTTTACTAAAGCCCGATTCTTTATTATTATTGTTTTTTGAAGAAAAATCCAATAAACTTTTTTTACCTGCAACCCTT
>JAAXXA010000830.1:1458-1750 GCA_013334735.1 Bacteroidota bacterium | reverse complement strand
CTTGCTACTACTCCCGGCACATGTATTCTTTCAACTACTAACACACGTACTACTACAGGCGGAGTTCAACTTTCAACTATGGCTCCTCTTTCTACCAACGCGGCATACCATGTGGTTGGAGAACCTTTGTATGATTATGCAATTGTATTACCCGCAACTATTATTGTTACAGCCGGCGGTGGTCAGACAATGACAATTGGAACACTTAAAGCAAGACCTGTTTCAAAAGCAGTTGACGGACTCATAGGATCTCTTAGCGGTACAGGTACTGACGATTTTTCAGTTGGCGGCA
>JAAXXA010000830.1:0-1448 GCA_013334735.1 Bacteroidota bacterium | reverse complement strand
TTGCAGCTGCGCAAGCTACAGGAGCTTATGCCGGAACATTTGATGTTACCGTAAATTACAACTAAAATTAAGCTTGCTTAATTCACTAAAAAAGAAGTCCAGATATCTGGGCTTCTTTTTTTTTATAAATAACTGATGTTACGCATTTAAATTATTTTAGAGATGTTCATCCTGATAAACCTTAATATACTTTTTCGGGTAATTCCGTTCATCTCGATACATTCCACAAGTATGGAACACTCGATTAACGGAATATATCAGGTAGTGAAACATAGAGTGAAGTCACACTGAGGAGAGGCATAGTAGAATTTATATTTTTCTATAAGCTTAATGCCTCGTCTCGAAGTGTAGCAGGGATTTTATTAATATAGTCTTTTTGAATGCCATACTTCGAGACGGTTGCTTCCTTACTGGAATCAACCTCCTCAGTATGACAAACAACTTTGAAGAAAGATTTCGGTGAATCAGCCACAACAAATTTCTATTAGCACTTTATTCTTAGGTAAACACTTGATGAATATGATTAAAAAGGTTTTAATATGTAATTTATTTTTATAACATTTTTATTTTTTCTTAACATCAGTAAATAATTGTTCTTTCACAACTTTTACGATTGATTACACAAAATCTTTTGTAGGAATTATCCTACAAAAATTAATGTTTTTTCCCTACAATCTTTTATCCTTAATCTTACAAGCCTTCCTTTGATAATATAGTAATTTTACTTCGTTAAAATAACATAAAGTTATGAAAATATTATTAGCAGACGATTCGGATTTAATTCTTGAAAGATTACAGGAAATGTTAAGCATGTACGAACAGGTGGATATAGTAGGATCGTTTACTAATGGAGTTGAAGCCCTTGAAGCATTAAGAATTTTAAAACCTGACCTTGCAATTATTGATCTTAAAATGCCGGGGCTAAGCGGTCTTGAAGTTTTAAATGAAATCAGAAAAAAAGATAAAAAATTAAAATTTATCATTTTCACATTTTACACTTCAGAATATTACAAAACAATGGCAATTAAAGCAGGAACTGATTATTTTTTTTCAAAAATTGACGATTTTGAAAAAGTATCGAAGGTGGTAGAAGAAATGATGCTACAAAAAGAAAATTACAAGGAATATTACAATAAAAACTTATTAAATTAATATAAAATAATAAATATAAAAATTTTATAAAAAAAGACAAAAAAAGATACATAAAAAAACAGGCAAGCAGCATAGCAAACCGCATTGTTTTATATTATCAGATAATGAAAAACAATGATTTTATGCAAATAAATAACCATTAATCATTAAAAATTAACCATTAAAAATTAAAAACTATGAAAAAATCAATTCTTATTTTAGCGGCTATCTTTCTGATGGCAGGATTTTCAACCCAAATTTTTGCTCAATCAACAGTAACAGGTACTACAGCTGGAGCAAAAATTATTGTACCTCTC
>JAAXXA010000829.1 GCA_013334735.1 Bacteroidota bacterium | reverse complement strand
CTTCTTTTTTAGAAAATAAATGTGGAATTGAAATCGGATCGAAAATAATGAATTCAGCTTTGTTAAACTCGTAGTACTTGAGGTCGAGTAATTCTTTAAGCTCGGTTTGATTCATAAATTATTATATAATCATTAAAAAAGACCTTCTTTATTTGGAAGGTCTTTCGCTTGTTTAAAAAAACAGGTTAATTTACCAAATGTATTGCTTTAATTATTTCTTTACCAATTTCAACAGCTTTTTCATTTTCGGGAATAAGACCGTGATGTCTTTTTGGTAATGATTTTTCAAGACCTTTACGAATATATTCGGATGATACAACTGGTTTTATCTTAAGATATCCACCTAGAACCATCATGTTAAACACTTTTTGAAATCCGCGTTTTGCAGCTTCATCATTAGCGTCTATACGGTAAATATTTATGTCTTTCCGTTCAGGATGACGTGTAATGCCGTTACCATCGTAAATAAGGTATCCACCGGGTTTTACAGCTTTTTCAAATTTGTCCATCGACTGCTGGTTAAGGATAATAGCTGTGTCGTAGTTCATAAGAATAGGCGAACTTATCCGTTCATCGCTTATAATTACTGTAACATTGGCTGTACCGCCTCTCATTTCAGGACCGTAAGACGGCATCCATGAAACTTCTTTGTTCTGCATAATGCCGGAATAAGCTAATATCTTCCCCATAGAAAGTACGCCTTGTCCGCCAAATCCTGCTATGATAATTTCTTCTGTCATTACTTTTGAGTTTGAGTTTGTAGTTTTAAATATTATTATTCCTTTGGCACTTTAATATCACCTAAAGGATAAAAAGGAAACATATTTTCTTCCATCCATTTGTTTGAATTAACAGGAGTCATTTTCCATCCTGAGTTGCAGTTGGAAACAATTTCTACAAACGAAACTCCTTTATCTAATTTTTGATTTTCGAATGCTTTTCTGATTGCTTTTTTACATTTACGAACAGCAGAAGGTGTATGAACAGCCTGTCTGGTAACATAATAAGTACCCGGTAACTGAGCCACAAGCTCGGTCATTTTTAAAGGATTTCCATTCAGCTTAAGATCTCTGCCATAAGGACATGTAGAAGCTTTCATTCCCTCCAGTGTAGTAGGGGCCATCTGTCCTCCGGTCATGCCATAAATACCATTATTTATAAAAATAATAGTAAAATTTTCGCCTCTGTTACATGCATGAATAGTCTCCGCAGTACCAATAGCAGCAAGGTCTCCGTCTCCCTGATAAGTAAAAACATATTGATCGGGATTGAGTCTTTTAATAGCTGTAGCAAGTGCAGGCGCTCTGCCGTGTGCAGCTTGTTGCATATCAATGTCCATAAATTCATAAGCAAGTACAGCGCAGCCAACCGGAGCAACACCAATAGTATTAGCCTGAATTCCCATTTCTTCAATTACTTCCAAAACCAAACGATGGGCTGTACCATGACCGCAACCGGGGCAGTAGCTAAGGGGTTTGTCGGTAAAAAGTGAAGTTTTTTTATAAACTAAGTTTTCTTCTTTAATAATTTCTTCTCTTGTCATTATATTAACCTCCTATTATTTGTTGTTCTAATGCGCAAAGTACACCTTCGGGGCTTGGAATTATTCCTCCTGTACGTCCGTAATGTTCTACTTTATTTACTTTTCCATTAACCGCAAGCAATACATCTTCAATCATTTGCCCGAGGTTCATTTCAACTACAAGAATACCTTTAACTTGATTTGCTAATTCGGCAATTGGTTTTTTAG
>JAAXXA010000228.1 GCA_013334735.1 Bacteroidota bacterium | reverse complement strand
GCCGATGGTTCCGATTTACGATTTACTGATACTACTTGTAGTGTACTGAATTATTGGATTGAACGTGGCGTTAACACCAGCACTTGCGAAATATGGGTAAAGGTACCTTCTATTGCTGCAAGTACAATTTCTCAGATACTTCTGTTTTACGGAAACGGCTCCGCGCCTGCATACAGCAATGGCGATAACACGTTTATTCTTTTTGATGATTTCAACGGCAGCAACTTAAATTTAACTAAATGGAACCGCACATCATATGCTAACTCTACGAATACAGGTATTACCGGTGGTTATGTTCATATTTTACAAGATCAAACTGATAAATCCATAAGCATTTACAGTACTAATACCACCTTACCATATCAAACAAGAGTTATTTCAAAAAAACGGATTCATGCAAATTATCAGTGTTGGAACGGACAATGTTATTATTATACAGGCAGCATGCAGTTTAATAATGGCAGCGAAAGTTTTGGTGTATTGTACGATAAGTACTTTTATGCTACAGGTGGTGGATGTACTTATGATAACAGAGATTCTTTTGTTCCATCTCCCTGTGTTTCCGGTCAAAAAATCAATGGCTTCTGGGATAATACATGGTTCCGAGAAGAAATGACTTTGGATGGCGCTGCTACAACAAATAATTATTATTTATCACGTTTTGACGGTACAACATTTCAGGACATTACTACCTATACCGCTCCTACATTAAGTACAAACAATTTTTATTTAAACCTCAATTCTTACGGTTGGTGGACCAATCATTTTATGGATGTTGATTATATTGCAGTTGCAAAATTCATAAAAGACGAACCAACTGTTTCATTAGGATCCGAGGCATTTACTTGCCATTAAGCTATAATTTGTAAATAAAACTCATTGTATAATTTATCGGGGTGTTTTTGGAAATTATTTTTTTTGTATTTTTGCTTATATTAACCGATTGTATTTATAAAATAGTCCAAAGGCTATTTTTAAATTACAATGGTAATGCCGATGCAATAGATGTTAAGTCAAATCTGCTTAATGTTAGATTGGACTAATACATATATGCAATCGGTATTATAATTTGATTTTGTATTAATTACCAACACTTACCAAATATGAAAAAAAATTACTTTTTAACAAATTGTTTCTTATTCATTTTTTTAATTAATTCATCATTTTCAACAAATCCATCATGCACATTTTATGTATCAACTGATGGAGGTACTACACAAACAGCCATACTTCAAGGGTATAAATTCTGGCAAATGAACAATCCAAATTATGCAAAGGTTTATATTAACACTTCAGATCTCAACGGGTTAAATTATAATATCTGGCTCGCTGACGAAAACGGTTTACCTATAGTTATGTCGCAAAGCGGATCGGGAAGTACAATGAATTTCAGCTTTAATCCCAGCTCTCCATATAATGACGGAGCTAAATACACGCTTACATTTTGCGGACAAGGTTTACAAAATTCTCCATGGACAATATCCCCTTGGTTTTACATGAGCCAATTACCCACTCTTAATGTTTCTATTTCAGCGCCTTCGCCAATTTGTTTAGATGCAACTCCATCACAGCAAATAACACTTAACTGGTCGGTAAGCGGAGGTGTACCCTCATTGCCTGACGGCGGTTGGACAAATAATATACAGCTTCAATGGCATCAAAACATTACTGCTTTAAGCATCTTAACAAATGCACCTGTTAGTGATCACACCCTTTCATTTACAGTTGACCCTTCACTTAATACAGGCGGCTCTCTTCCGGGCTCAGGGTATAAAATATCCGGTTCAAACCCTGCAAACACCGATATTCCTCAAGGTTATGTTTTTGGGTTTTCTCCTGAATTTGCAATAATAGAATGCTTTGTTGACATAAAAGATATTGATAATAATGAAGGTTTAAATATTTATCCTTCCCCTGCAAAAGATTATGTTATTATTGACAATTCCGTTTTACCGAATAAAGAAATAGTTTCAATTTTTAATCTCAATGGGCAATTGTTAATACAGCAGCAAGCTGAACAGAATATTACAAAAATAAATATTTCAACTCTTACAAAAGGAGTTTACATTATTAAAATAAATAACGAAGAAAAAACTTTTGTAAAAAAATTGTTTAAAGATTAGATGAGTAAAAAGTTATAGAGTTTTAAAGTTAATTATACCATATAAACATCCAATAATAAATAATGAGAATCAAGGGCTAAAAATTAATTAATAAAATAAAAAAATATGAAAAAAAATATGAAAATTTCGGCAATTGTAATTATTCAAATATTGTTTTTATCGCTTTATGGATTTTCACAAACACAAACTCTATCTGGTAAACAAACACAAGGAGTTGCAAATAAAAACGGAGAACTTATATGTGTTCCCTTAGTACTTGCGCAAGCTGCAACAATAACAGCAGTAAGCGGAAATAATGATGGATTTTGGATTGAAAAGGAAGGATATGCAAAACCTATTTATAATTACTATACACCTAACGATCCTAAAGTAATTACTGTTATTTTAAAACCGGGTAAATATTGGATTTATCCAAATATTAAAAAAGAAATGAAAGAGGCTACTGTTGTTCTGACTTTAACAAATTTATAAAAATATTTATTCCTGTATTTGCATATAATATCGAAATTTATTTTTTTATACTTTGCCTTAAAATACATAACCAAAACCTGCCCTAAACCACCGCCCTAAGCTT
The DNA here is from genome assembly GCA_013334735.1 of Bacteroidota bacterium. Classification (GTDB taxonomy): domain Bacteria; phylum Bacteroidota; class Bacteroidia; order Bacteroidales; family CG2-30-32-10; genus JAAXXA01. Next base: position 2,815 of record JAAXXA010000228.1, on the reverse strand, counting down.
TACGAGTGGTTGCATAGGACTGAATAAAAACTATACAAATTAATAAATATAACAAATTCGCCTTCTAATATGAAACAAACTGAGAGAGCGAATTAATTTTTATTAGAATTATAAAACCTTATGACAACATGAAAAAAATATCAATCTTTTTATTTGCACTTTTAACTTTATACTTTCAACTTTCAACTTTTAACTGTTCTTCTCAGGGTGTAGCCATTAACACTACAGGCAATGCTGCCAATGACAAAGCATTGCTAGATATTAACGCATCAGGTATGAGTACTAAAGGAGGGCTGCTTATCCCGCGCATGACAACATCAGAGCGCGATGCTATAACAGCAACTACTACACCTCCTGATCCTGAATCACTGCTTATTTACAATACCGATTGTCATAATTTCCAGTACTATGATGGCACGCAATGGGTAAGTTTAAACACAAACCCAAATAATACTTTAGGTACACCCGGTGCAATAACCGGCTCTAATTCTGTTTGCGCAAATCAGGCAGGAATTACATATTCGGTTGCAGCAGTAAGCGAAGCAACTTCTTATAGCTGGAAATTGCCAGCTGGAGCTACAATTACTGCTGGCGCAGGAACATATAGCATTACCGTAACCTTTGGAACCAATGCAGGTAATGTGTGTGTAGTGGCGATAAATAATTGCGGAATGAGCAATGCAAGTACTTTAGCTGTAACATTAATTCCTGCAGTAGGCACGCCAAATACGCCAACGCCATCGGCATCAACTATTTGTCAGGGAAGCTCAAATACCGGCTATACTACTTTTGCTACTAACGCCACCAGCTATAACTGGACTGTAACAGGCACTGGGAATACAATATCAGGCACAGGAACGACAGGAACTGTAACATGGGCTCCCGGTTTTTCAGGTACAGCTACAGTTAGTGTAACAGCAAATGGTTGTGGGACATCGTCTGCGGCATCTACAACAGTAAATGTAACCCCAACAATTGGCACACCAAGTACTCCGACCCCTTCAGCATCAACTATTTGTCAGGGAAGCGCTAATACTACCTACACTACTTCTGCTACAAACGCCACCAGTTATAACTGGTCTATAACAGGCACAGGCAATACTATATCGGGTACAGGAACAACAGGAACTGTTACATGGAATGCCGCTTTTTCAGGCACAGCAACAATTAGCGTAACAGCAACCGGATGCGGAACATCATCAGCAGCATCCACAACAGTAACGGTAAATCCTTTACCGGCTACTCCCACGGCAACAGCAGCAACAGCAGTCGGCTCAACACGTATTACCGCAAACTGGAATACAGTTTCCGGAGCTACAAGTTACCTGCTTGATGTTTCAACGGTAAGCAATTTTGCATCTTTTGCAGGAACATATAATGGTTTAAATGTAGGGGCTGTTCTTACTTACAATATTACAGGATTATCATCAGGAACAGCTTATTATTATCGTATAAAAGCGGTTAATAGTTGCGGAAATGGAAGCAGTTCAAATACTATTACAAGTACAACGATGAATATAGCGCTTAATCTGGTTTCATATTGGAAACTCGATGAAGCAAATGGTAATGCTACAGATGCAGTAGGGTTAAATACACTAACGAATAATGGTACAGCCACATATTCTACTGGTGAAATAAGTAATGGTGTTAATTTTAACGGAACAAATCAATGGTTGGGTAAAGCAAGTCCAACAGGATTGCCAACAGGTTCAGGAGCTTGCTCAATGTCTCTATGGTATAAATCCAGTTCACCTAGTGGTATATATTTGGTTGATTTCGGAACAGCTGCGTGTACTGGTTATCATCTTGCTCTAAAAATAGATGATGCTACGCATTACTCTGTTGATATCGGATGTGTAGCAACCGCTATAGCTGTTTCAACAATCGCTACAAATACATGGTATCATGTAGTACTTACATATCCTGGTTCCGGAACTACTTATACCTTGTATCATAATGGTAGCATATTAGGAGCTGTTACTCTTTCAGCAACACCAATTTTAGGTAGTACTTATGTTTCTTTAGGCGCCTATAATAATTCGAGTACTTATTTACATACAGTTAGTTTTGATGAAGTCGGCATTTGGTCTCGTGCACTAACAGCAACAGAAGTAACAACACTATACAACAGTGGTGCTGGTTTGCAATATCCATTTTAAAAAATAAATTAGAAAATCTGTTTTAACGACCTGTGTGATTAATATAGAAATTGGATTATTCTTTAGCATAATAAAATAAGAAATCATGAAAACAAAAAAAATAATTAGTTTTAGTTATCACATTACAAAATGTATTGCATTGATTCTTTTCACTCTTCACTCTTCACTTTTTCTTACATTGAGCCTATCGATGTGCACTTTTAGCTCCTTTTCTCAAGGCGTAGCTATCAATGTTACCGGCGACTCTGCTGCTAATTCGGCAATACTTGACATTCAATCTGACACTACTTCAAATATTACAAGTCAGGGGCTTCTTATACCACGAATGAGTACTTTAAAAAGACCTGTCAATCCTGCTAGCGGTCTCCAGATATTTAATACGACTACTAATTGTGTTGAGATATATTACGGCAATGCATGGCAGTCTATATCATGTTTGTGCAAAAATGCACCTACAGCAGCAGGAACGATTAGCGGTACAACTACTGTTTGTCCGGGGCAAAATGCAGTTTTGTATTCTGTTCCTGCCATTTCAGGAGCCACAAATTATATATGGTCTTATTCAGGAACGGGAGCATATATAGTTGGTGCAACAAATGCTGTGATTGTTTATTTTTCAGGGACTGCCACTTCCGGGAACCTTACCGTAAAAGGAA
>JAAXXA010000828.1 GCA_013334735.1 Bacteroidota bacterium | reverse complement strand
CGCTTTCTTTAAAGGCTAAAGAAAGCTACAAAGAAAGCCTTGACAAAACTAAGCTTCTGCCCGCTCCGTTAAATTTTGGAAATTTATAGTAAAGCGAGTGAACTTCTTTTCTTAAATTTCACAAAATTTACCGTTCACTCCAACCTAATCCCCGCAGTTTTGTCTTGCCTACGCTCTTTTCCTGCTGAGCAGGAATTCTATTTTGCAGTGTACGTTTAAATAATTGTTACATTAATTATTAGCAATATCTGCTTCAAGTGATGAAATATTTTTTTTAAAATTTTTTAAACAACCTCTTAAATATACAAATATTCGTTGTTTCTTAACTGAGGCTTAAATCCTGCTTCTACAATGGCTTTTTGAATACCTTCTGCATCAAATTTGTAATTTGCTCCGGCAACCGAAACCACATTTTCTTCAATCATAATTGAACCAAAATCATTGGCTCCGGCATGAAGACAAAGTTGAGCTGTTTCTTTCCCTACAGTTAACCATGAAGCCTGAATATTATCGAAGTTTGGTAACATAATTCTGCTAATAGCAATTGTGCGGATATATTCTTCGGGGGTTATTTTTTTTATAAAATCAAATTGTTTTTTTAGTACTGTACCTTTGTCCTGAAAAGGCCATGGAATAAAGGAAATAAATCCTTTTGATCCCGCGGGTTTTAAATTTTGAACCTCTCTGATATAAACGAGATGTTCTATTCTTTCCATTAAAGTTTCAATATGCCCGAACATCATAGTTGCCGATGTTGTAAGTTGTAAGTGGTGAGCAGCTTTCATTACATCAAGCCATTCTGCAACAGAACATTTATTTTTTGAAATTAGTTTTCTAACCCTGTCGGATAAAATTTCAGCGCCGGCGCCGGGTAAGGAATCTAAGCCTGCATTTTTAAGTTGTAATAAAACTTCCGTGAATGATAAACCGCTTAATTTACTTAAATGAACAATTTCGGGAGGACCAAGCGCATGTAGTTTTACATCGGGATATGAATTTTTCAGTTGTTTAAAAAGTTCCGTGTAAAAATCTAATCCAAGAAGCGGATGCATTCCTCCCTGTAAAAGTAGCTGGTTTCCTCCCAATTTTTTCAGTTCCTCAATTTTATCAATATATTGCTCTATTGTAGTAATATAAGCTTTTTTACTTTTTGGAGAACAATGAAAATTACAAAATTTACAGCCGGAAATACATACGTTTGTTATATTGACATTTCTATCAATAAGCCATGTTACTTTATTGCCGGGCACTTTAAGTTTTCTGATTTCATTTGCAACAAACATCAGTTCCGAAGTAGAAGCATTCTCATAAAGAAAAAGTCCTTCTTTTGCTGAAAGAAATTCAAGATTTAAGGCTTTTTGTAATAGTTGTTGTATCATATATATTTTTGCCAAAGTTCAGTATCTGCATATATTGCAATCGGGATAAATTTCCGCATTTTGTTCGCTGAGGCGAATTCATTATTATTTTGGGCTAAAGCCCTATTTTACTCTCTTTTATTAACCACGACCTAAAGATTGTGGCAATTCATGATGTATAACTATTTCCAACTTTCCTTTTTGCATTATTTTCTCCCAAATGTAAAACATTTTTTTAACCCTCTAAAATATATTTGGGTTTTTGCAATACAATACCGAGTTGCTTTCATAAGTGTAATATAATTTTTATATTTCAATGAAAGCAGTTTGGCATAATCCCAAGTAAGCAAATCGGCATTTACCAATCTATTTTTTCTTCGCCGCCGCTCCGACT
>JAAXXA010000827.1 GCA_013334735.1 Bacteroidota bacterium | reverse complement strand
CTTGTGCCGGCTTCGCCGGCACAAGCCTTCTTTCACCCTCTCCTTCAACTGCCAATATTGTCATTCCGAATGGAGCACAGCGGAATGAGGAATCTCTTTTTTATTATATTTGCGTAGCATCGGTTATTTACAAATATTAAAATATTTTTTTTAATTTTTTTATCAAAAATAATAAAAATTAACATAGTATTAATATTTCTCCAATTTCTGTATTGTTGAATTTTCTAATTTCGCAAAATAAATTTTTTAAATAAAATGGAGCCCGTTATAGAAGTAAAAAATATTTATAAATCCTTTAAAACCGTTCAGGCAGTCAGGGGTATTGATATTTCTATAAAAAAAGGGCAATTTGTTGCGATATTAGGTCCAAATGGCGCCGGTAAAACTACATTGGTTGAAATGATTGAAGGTATTCGCAAACCTGACAAAGGAGAAATTTTCATAATGGGGAAGAAGTGGAAAGGTAATGAAGACGAGCTTCATCGCATAATAGGACTTTCACTTCAGGAAACATATTTTACTGATAAATTAAATGTTTGGGAAACGCTCAAACTTTTTGCAAGCTTTTATAATCTTGGTAAAAGACGTTGCTCTGAAATAATAGAAATAATAGGGCTTGAAGAAAAAAGGAAATCTTATGTTGTAAATCTTTCCGGTGGTCAAAGGCAAAAACTCGCGTTAGGTATTGCTTTGCTTAGCTACCCTCAGATTTTATTATTGGATGAACCTACAACAGGGCTAGATCCCTTGGCGCGTCGTGAAGTATGGTCTATTTTAATGGATTTGAAAAAACAATCCGACACATCGCTTATTCTTACCACGCATTATATGGAAGAAGCCGAACAGCTTTGCGATTATATCATTATTATTGATAATGGTAAAATATTAAAGGAAGGGACGCTTAAAGATTTATTGGAAAAAGAAAACCATGAAAATATCGTCAGATTTTCTCTTGAAGAATCTATGCATCCTTTTGATACATCAGGAAAATATAACATTCAATGGGATAGCTTTACAAACGAGGGAACTGTTGTTTTTTCACAGGTTGAAAATGAACTTCCCGAGTTTTTGAACTTTTTGCAGATTAATAATTTAAGGATTAAAAACTTGGAATGTAAACGAAAAACTCTTGATGATTTATTTACCTCTTTAACAGGAAAGCATTTACATGAATAAAATAATTCAGTATATACTCGTTCTTAACAGGTTTGTGAAAGCAAAGATGATTAGAACGAGTTATACCGACCTGTCCCGACTTGTCGGTGATAGGAACAAAATAATATATTTTTGCAAATGTGTTCCGTATCGGTACAAACAGCTATCTAACCTGATAATCGCTGATTTCAAGGAAATCATAAGAGAACCGGGTGTGCTTTTTTGGGGCATCATTTTTCCGATTCTGATGTCGGTTGGCTTGGGAATAGCATTTACACAAAAAGCAGATACCGTACGTAAAGTAGCAGTTATTGAAAAAAATGCTTCCAATATTTTGCTTTCGGATAGTTCTTCTCTGATAAATAATTTCCTTCTCAAAAAAACTTTAATAATCAAATCATCAGGCGAAATGCCGGCAGGAAATAAGTTTACTATCAAAAATGATAAATTAGGAAACACTACATTTATTTTTTACAATACAAGCTGGGATAAAGCGATGGTATTGCTAAAACAAGGGTATATATCTATTGTTTTAGATGAAAAAAATAACCACATTTTATATCATTTTGATCCTACCAACCCTGATGCTAAATTATCG
>JAAXXA010000227.1 GCA_013334735.1 Bacteroidota bacterium | reverse complement strand
GTACGCTTGGTGTAGGTGGAAATGGTAATACACACGTAGCCGGCAGTGGTGGTGGTGGTGGTGGTATGTATGGCGGCGGCGGCGGTGGCGAATATGATTGTGGTGCCGGTGGTGGTGGCGGGTCAAGTTATTCTGTATGGTCAGGTTCTCCTTCTACTACATACACAAGCGGTAGTAGGACTGGCGATGGTCAGATAATTATTTCGTGGTAATTGAAATCGTTTTGATAACGGTATTACTCCACCATTAAATTACATCCTCTGGTATCGCTGTAATCGAAACGACCTGTAATTTCGAAAGCGCCGTCTGTAAGGCATTTGCCTACATCCTGTGTTGCAATAAATGAACATGAATTTACATTTGCAAGGTCAATAATATTTATACCTCCGCTTCTTCCGGTTTCGGTTAAAGTAAGTGGATCATTTATTTCTCTTGTTAAGATTTTCATCCATGGCGGACATTTATAAATCCCGTTTTTATGAGAGTATGCTTGCGATAATAGCTCTGTCATACCGTATTCAGAATGAATAGAACTTACACCAAATTTTTTACACAAAATAGAATGAAGTTCTTCTCTTACAATTTCCTTGCGTTTTCCTTTCATACCACCGGTTTCCATTACTATAATATTTCTTAAAGGAAAATTTATTTTTTCGGAAAAATCTAACAAAGCAAAAGAAACGCCAAGCAGCAAGGTTTTACGAGAAGGATTATCTTTTAACTGTTTTAATTTTTCTATCAAAACAGGATGGCTATCCTGATAAAAGCCGCAATCAGCCTGATATTTACTTTTACTTATAAAATAATTGACCATATAAACTAAAGAAGAGTCGTTTCTTTCGATATATGATGGCAGTAATGCAAGTATGGTGTAATCGGAAATACTGCCGTAAGCAGTTTCAAACGCAGCTATGGCAGCCTTTTTATAAAGTGAAATATCTGTAACATAATGATAACTCTTAGCCTGATTTGTTGTGCCACTACTGCCAAAAACATTCTGTATTTCTGCATTTTCTGTAATAATTTTATGAGATCTGAAAAACTCAATAGGTAAAAACGGAATATTTTTATAATGTTGAATTTTGCTAACATCCTTGCAAATAAAATTTACATAACTACCGTAAATTGTGTTGTTTTTATATTGGTGTTTAAATATTTCAATAGCAAGAGTATTAAACTCCTCTTCAGAAGTAATTTTAAAAATGTTCTTTTTTATTTTAAACAATTTATCCATGATATCAAAAGTGCCTTATGTTATGTTATTCCTATCTTTCTGATAAACTTTATGTTCTCCTACACCGTTTCGGACTTTAGGCATTCAAAGTACTTTTTTAAAATAATTCCAATTTTTTTCCGTTATTTTTTTTTGTATATTTACAACTTAATTTTATTATGAAAACAAAATCAAATATACTCTTTATTTTTATTGTACCGCTTATAGTATCTTTTTTCTACATATCATGTAAAAAAAGAGAAGTATATCCTGATGTACCATATATACAATACCTTGATTTAGTTAAAATACAGAACACTTCCGGTATTGATGAAAAAGGAATTTTAAAGATTTCTTTTACTGATGGCAAAGGTGATATAGGACTTGCACCCGGAGATACTTTTCCTCCTTTTGAACCATCAAGTAAATTTTATTATAATCTATTCATAACATTTTACGAAAAACAAAATGGACTTTATATCATCCCTGTTCTTCCGGATTCTACTCCGATAATATTCAACTATAGGATACCTGTAATTACACCTACAGGTGAAAATAAATCTATTAAAGGAGATATTGAGGTAAAACTTATTATTAATAATACCCTTTCAAATTTCGACACGATAGCTTTCGATGTATCAATAGCCGACAGAGGGCTTAATGTCAGCAATATTATCAGAACACCTGATATTATTATAAAAAAGCAGTAGTGTTAACTTTAGGCACTTTATTAATTATCCTCTGCAAACCATTCGGCAAAAGAATTATCTGTTTCACGAAGTTTTAAGCTGTGTAGCTTTATACCAGAAGAGAGGCATTTTGAAATACGTGAGGCAAAATCAATAAGCATATTTTCGCAAGTTGGCTGATAAGGAAGGAAAATTACTTTTTCAAATACAGGCATGGATGAAATGTTTTCTTTATCAGGAGTTGCATCATTAAGCACAAGTGCATGATCGAAAACATTTATTATTTCATTATTTACAATATTTTTTAACTCTCCAAAATCCATTACCATCCCGTTTTTTGGATCTTTCAAATTATCAATGGTGCTGCCAATAAGCGTTACTGTTAGCTTATAAGAATGACCGTGAATATTGCTGCATTTCCCATTGTACCCAAGCAGGGCATGAGCCATCTCGAAGCCAAATTCTTTATTGATTCTGATAGTAGCCATTTTTAATTTATATAAATAATTGTAAAACTAATGAAATGTCAAATTTATGATGTCAAAAATCAAATGTCAAATAGCCATATCGAACGGACACTGGGCAGGACACTGAGCGGAGTCGAAGTGGCAAGCATTCGAAATGACAAGGTCGCAAAAATGAATTTTAGCATACACTCTTATTTTATTCTACAACCAGCTTTGAAATAAAGCAATTGCTTTTTGTTAAAAACCGGACAAAATAAACACCTTTCGAAATATTTGTTAATTCAATTGAAGTTGAAAAATTGTTATTTTCTTTATTATAAATTTTATTTGTTATTTCTTTTCCTGCTATTGTGAACAAAGATATTTCAATGTTTTCATTTCGATTAGAATAATAATCAACTGATATTTTTTTATTTGCAGGATTTGGATAAATGTTAGGTTTATCGAACCAGACATCTTCTTCCGAAATCGAGGAAGTGCTATCTCCCCAAATATAATCTACCCATTGAGGGTTATCAATAAATGGATTACGGTTATGCTGAAGTGAGTAAACGGAATCGTTTCTGTTTCGTTCTTTTGTACTTACAGGGTCGAGGATATTCCATGCTTCTAATACGGCAAGCGCCCATGGTTTTGGCTCAGCGCCGTTTACCATATCACTTCCTGACCAACCGCTTGATTCGGTAAAATAACGTACTGCCATATAAAAATATGTTCTGGCAAAATCGCCTTTAAAAGAATCAATTGGCTCGAATACGTCACCGGAATAACCGGAATTGCTACAAGATCCCACTTTACTGCCATTCTGGCTAGTCCAGTCGGCAGTACCGACATCACCATAAGGAAGATTTCCACGTTTGTTATTAACCCAGCCATCGGTAGGGTAAACATGAAAAAGGTCAGATTTCATAGGCGATAAACTATTGAACCAACTTTGAGGAAAAGAATGTTCTTTATTCCAGCAATCGTCTTCACTATTATAAGAACCACATGCGTTAGTAAAATTAAATTCATAAGGCGCGGTACCACCCGGAATATCGGAATACATATCCCATACTTTGCCGTTTGCTTTTTTATCTGTTTTAGGGTAGTAATTTTCTAAACTGCTATATGGATAAACTGTGTGGTTTTTAATAATATTATGGAGAGCCGTTTTTAATTGTGTGCCTGCAAGTCCTGCTGCGCTGTTATAATAACCGGGTGGAATTCCTGCAACAATATAAAACGAAATAAACAAATTTGCTACAAACAACATTATTCTTAAATTCTTTTTCATTCTGCTCTCTCTTTCTTTCAAATATTAATAATTAAACAAATCAAACAATGGAAAACCGCAATTCATACCGATTAGCTTTCTGTAATAAACATTGGCAAAATCATATTGTCAAATTTACATAAAATAATCTAAACCCAATCTTTTTTCTAAAAGATACAATCGAATTAGAAAAAATAGATTGGTATATGCCGATTTGCTTTGTGTTTATTTTTTACGAAATAATATTACAGAAAGCTAATCGGTATAACAACTTTCCTCTATTCATTTTTACTGAAAAAATAAATGTTCAATGAGAATTTTAAGTCCTATCAGAATTAAGATAATTCCTCCGGCGACCTCTGTTTTATTTCCAAGGAAACCACATAATTTTTTTCCGGCGCTTACACCAACGAACGATACTCCAAAAGTTATAATTCCAATTATTGCAGCTGCAAGTAAAATATGAATTTTTATTAAAGCAAAGCTTACTCCTACTGCTAAAGCGTCAATACTTGTTGCCACCGATAATGTAAGCATGACCCATATACTTCCCGTATTAAATCCTTTTGGAATATGCTTGTTTTTTGTAGCCTCATGAATCATTTTTAATCCTATTAACAAAAGTAATCCAAAAGCAACCCAGTGATCGTAATCGTTTATTAAATCACCTGTAGCGGATTTCATTATAAAACCAATAGTCCATCCCAATAAAGGCATCACAGCTTGAAAAAAGCCAAAAAAAGCTCCGGCTTTCAGCGCAATTTTTGTTTTATTTTCGCCTGCTTTTAAGCCAAAAATCATGGAAACCACAAAAGCATCCATTGATAGGGCAAAAGCTACAAATATTATTGTTAGTAAATCCACCGGAAATACAGTTTATTTTTAAAGGTGTTAACTTTGCAAGCTTAGTGCATTACGTGAAAACACTATGCTAAACTAATGTTATTAAATTAATTACGAATGTTCAATTACGAATTACGGGTAGCGTAATTCGTAATTCGTAATTGTTTTGCTGATTCTAAAATCAAAATTCGTTAATCGTTATTCAAAATATTGAAAATTATATACAAGCACTTTTTTAATACAATGTTGGATAAAAAGCGTCTTCGATATGATTTATTTTCCAATTATTTCCGGATGTCAAAATTGATATTATATCAAAACGAACTTCTTCAACAATATTATTTCTGCTTATATACATACCGGCTGCTTTAATCAAAAATTTTTGTTTTTGTTTGTTTACAAACTCTTCGGGTTCGCCAAAGGCATTAGAGCATCTTGTTTTAACTTCGGCAATAACTAAAAATGATTTAAAAGAAGCAATAATATCTATTTCATAACTGCCTTGTCTCCAATTGGTTTCAAGTATTTTATATCCTTTTTGTATAAGATATTCTTTCGCCATTTCTTCGCCCTTTTTGCCTAATTCGTTATGCTCTGCCATGATATATCTATTACTTATATTTTAATTCGTAAAAAAGTAATCATTATTCGGTATCCGGTAGAAGGTATCTGGTGTAAAAGAGGATTGATTACAAATATTACCGATTACCGATTACTAATTTTACCGATTACTGAATACTGATTACTATTTTTTGTTAAAATCATTATTTCTTATTGAACATATTCATTGTCCTCTCAACACCTATAGTACCAAAGCCATTGATGATTTCGACTGCCGTTTCAATTTTTGAAAAAAGTGTTGCTTTTTCTTCTTTTGATAATTCGCCTAAAACATATTTGATTTGATAGCCAATAGGGAAATCATTTCCTACTCCAACACGAAGTCGTGAAAATTCAGTTGTGCCAAGATGTTCAATAATATCAGTTAAGCCATTATGTCCGCCTGCCCCGCCTTTTTTCTTTAAACGTAATGAACCTAAAGGTAATGCTATATCATCAGCAATAAC
>JAAXXA010000226.1 GCA_013334735.1 Bacteroidota bacterium | reverse complement strand
CATTAACCATTAACCATTAACCATTAACCATTAACCATTAACCATTAACCAATAACCAATAACCAATATAATATGAAAACAAGATCTTTTATTTTTACTGCGATTGCTCTTTGTGTACTACTTTTTAGCTCAATAACGATTAAAGCGCAATGGTATCCACAAAATACCGGAACTCCGGTTTTCTTACGTTCGGTATTTTTTCTGGATTCTAATAGAGGTTACGCTGTTGGTGATGCCGGAGTAATTCTTAAAACTACCGATGGAGGTACAAGCTGGACAACTCAAACATGCGAAACTTGTCAAGAATACTCTATAGAATTACTTTCTGTTTTTTTTACAGATACCACTAATGGATTCGCTGTTGGAGATTTGAATGGAGTAATTATAAAAACTACCGATGGAGGCGCCAACTGGACACCTCAGTTTTTTGATTCTAATTATGATATCTATTCCATTTATTTTGCTGATGCTGATACCGGTTTTGCTGTGGGAACTTATGGCTCAAGTAACTGGACCACTAGTGGGCTGATGCTAAAAACTACAGATGGCGGAGCTAGTTGGGAAACAATAATGGACTATTCAACAAATTTTTTATATTCTATTTATTTTGTTGATTCTAAAATAGGTTTTGCTGTTGGCGGAATTGGTCCTTATGGCACACATGCCGGAGCAATATTAAAAACTACCGATGGAGGAGTAACATGGGCACCTCAAACAAGCGGGACAACTTATTATTTAAACTCAGTTCATTTCGTTGATGCCAATACCGGATACGCTGTTGGTAATAATGGAACAATCCTGAAAACTATTAATGGAGGAACAAACTGGACCTTACAAACAAGAGAAACAAATGAAAAATTAAATTCAGTATATTTCTCTGATGTTAATAATGGTTGTGCAGTTGGCTATAATGGAACAATTCTTAAAACAAGCGATGGCGGAGCTACTTGGTTAATACAAACAAGCGGAAATACTTATGATCTGCCTTCAGTGTTTTTTACTAATGCTAACACTGGCTATACTGTTGGTTATTTGGGATTATTACTGAAAACCACTAATGGCGGATGGTGTACAGGTAAACCCGGGCAACCTTCAGGAATAACCAACTTCTGTAATCCCTCTAACACTACTCAATATACAACTACAGGCGCTGATTCCGCCACTTCTTATATTTGGACATTAGACCCTCCCGAAGCAGGTACAATTTCCGGAACAGGAACAACTTCTACTGTTACATGGAGCGCTACTTATAATGGCAATGTCTTGGTTAATGTACAGGGCTTTAAATCTGGTTGTACAGGCAGCGAAACATCTTCGCTTAATGTTTCAATAAATAATTTAGCTACAAATCCCGGTACATTTAGCTTATCCTTACCGGCAAACGGTGCTTGGGCTTCGGCAACACCTTTGTTTAAATGGGGCGCATCATCAAATGCGCTTGTATATCGCTTATACATTGATGGAGTGTTGAAAAAAGACAATATAGATACTAACTTTTATAATATTCAATCGTCCGAAGCGATTAGCAGCGGTATGCACACATGGCATGTGGTTGCAAGCAATGGTTGCATAATCCAATCAAACGAAACATGGAGTTTTAATGTTGATGCCACGCAACCCACTGCATTTAACCTTGTTTCACCTGCTGAAAATTCATGGTTAACAAACTTGCTGCCTGTCTTTACTTGGAGCGCTTCAAGCGATGCTAACAGCGGGCTTTCTAAATACCAATTATGGATTGATGGAAGTTTAAATGTCGATAATATACCTGTAGGAACTGTTTTTTCGACACCTCATGCCGGCTTATCAAATGGCGCACATACATGGTATATTGTTGCCGTTGATAATGTTGGTAATACTATCAATTCCACACAAACCAGAACATTAAAAGTGGATAATTTGCCTCCTGTTAATAATGCAAATACTTGCTTATCTTTTCAAACCGACAATTATGCTCGTGTTCATTATAATTCGTCTTTAGATTTACCTGTAAATAAAAAAATTACTTTGGAAGCATGGGTTAAATTGACTGCTTTAAATTATATTAATCCGATAATTTATAAAGGAAATGGGTATTATAATGATATGCCTTATTCTCTTTGCATTGACAATACAGGGAAATTGATGTTCTACTGGTATGAAAATTATGAACAAAAATCTTTTTTAAGTAATAATACTATTCCGACAGGAGCATGGACTCATATTGCAATAACAATGGATAATACAATTTTTAAATTATACATTAATGGAGTTTTAGACACTTCATACACCTCCCCAAATTTTGCGCATCCTAATAATATAAATGATCTGTTAATCGGAAGTTATGATACACTTGAAACAAGCTTCTCTGGTTCTATTGATGAAATAAGAATCTGGAATAGTGCGAGAACGCAAAATGAAATTGTTCAATATAAAGACATTCCTTTATGTGGTGATGAATTTGGTTTGGTTTTATATTATAAAGCAAACGAAAGTTCAGGAACTTTGTTAAAAGATAGATCTCCGAATCATAACAATGGATATCTTTTGGCTAGCTCTTTTGCGCCAAGTTCGAAACAAAATTTAAGTGATTTATGCGTGTTAAAATTCCCTGTAAATGATCAGTATGTGCAAAATACAAAACCTGCTTTTTTATGGTATAGAGCTTTTGATGAAGGTTCTGGATTTAGAATGTTTCAACTATATATTGATGGAATATTAGTTAAAGATAGTTTAACAGACACTACATGGACAATAACTTCCCCTTTATCTTATGGTCAACATAATTGGTATTTGGTAGGGTATGACTCCCTTCTGAATAATCAGTGTACTTATTCATCTTTATTTAATGTTGATGATGCAAAACCCAATGCATTCAGTTTGATATCTCCTGCAAATAATCAGGGTGTAGCATTACCTACGCCAAACCTTAGCTGGCAAGCAGCTACCGATAGCATTGGAGGTAGTGGTTTAGGTAAATATCAATTATGGATAAACGGAGTTAAAAATAGAGATAGTATTCCGATAACACAAACCACAGTTGCTCCAAGCAGCGCTTTAGCTCAAGGAACATATACCTGGTATATAAAAGTTTTTGATAATGTTGGAAATGTCCGCCAATCAACACAAACATGGACTTTTTACGTTGACTGGGTAGCTCCTGCAAATTTTACTATTATGGAACCTGTTGATAATTCAACAAGCACTATTGCAAGACCTACGTTTAAATGGCATCATTCTTCAGATACAGGTAGTGGCATACAACGATATGAAATATGTATTTCAGGTCAAACGCCGGTTTCAGTTCTTTCTCCTGATACTTCTAAACTCTTACCTTTTGATTTACCAAATAATACATATACATGGTATGTGAAAGCTTATGATGGCGCTGGAAATTTCACTAATTCTTCCAATACATACACATTAACGGTAAATGATCCACTCCCAAATCAAGCGTCAACACCTACAGGCGATAGTATATTTTGTATTAATCCGGTAAATGCTGTCTTTACTACAACAGGCGCAAATAATGCCACTTCTTATACATGGGAAATTACACCATCGGGAGCAGGTACCATTAGTGGTACAAGCTTAACGGGTACCGTGGATTGGAATAATACCTTTACTGGGCAGGTTCAGATTACTGTAAAGGGGCATAACAGCGCCGGATACGGCATAGCTTCAGCTCCATATATAGTTACTGTTTATCCTCTCACAATTGCAGGTTCTGTTAGTGGAGGCGGTAGTACTTGTATAGGAGATTCAACAGGAACCCTATCACTAAGCGGGCACAACGGGAATATTATTAAGTGGCAAAAAAGAGTAAATAGCGGTACATGGATCGATATTGCAGATACAAGCGCAACATATCGCGAAGCGCCTCCTACACTTGGCGCCTGGACGTACAGAGCTGAAGTTAAAAGTGGCTCTTGTTCTTCGTTATTCTCCGGTTCGGCTACTGTTAATGTAATAAGTATTCCCTCTGGTGAAGGTTCAATTAATGGTTTAACAAGCGTTTGTAAGGGTACGAATTATACTTATGATGTTACAGGAATTGCAGATGCAACTTCTTATGTGTGGACTTTACCAACAGGAGTTACTGGAACAAGCGAAACTAATAGTATCTTGGTTGATTTTGGAACATCAGCTGTTTCAGGTGATATTTTAGTATATGGTCATAATTCATGCGGCGACGGCGATACTTCAAAAATTACTATTACTGTTGAAAATATTCCCGCAACACCCGTAATAACTTTAAATGGCGCTGTTTTGCACTCAAATACCGCAACAGGTAACACATGGTTTGATCAAAACGGTTTCATCGAAGGTGCTACAGACCAAAACTATACTGTAACTTCAAATGGTGATTATTATGATATTATTAAAGGAGAAAATGGATGTAGTTCTTTACCATCTAACACAATTCATATTACAAATGCAGGAATTGCAAATTTTGAAAATGATGAAACAATAATAATGTATCCTAATCCGGTATCTGATGAATTAATTATTGAAATTAAAGGTAATACAAAGACCACAAATTTTGAAATATCAAATTCTATCGGACAAATTGTTTTTAAAGGAAATATGCTGGATAAAACTATCGTTAAAACAAACGGTTTTGCTCAGGGTGTTTATTCAATAAAATTTGAAAACAGCAAGGCTTTTGAATTTAAGAAAATTGTAAAAGAATAGTATCATTCACCGAGAGTTTCGTTCATGCGAAAAGTTTTCTGTTCATCAAATGTTCTGCACTTGCGGAAATATTCCGGACATCGAGTGTCCGCCAATTGGTGAATGTATTGAGATGACCTGAATAGAATTATACATCTGCAATAGCCACGACTATATGTAGCAGAAGTTTATGTGGTGGCAACCATTTAGAGCTAGTGCCAGCTCAATAGCCACGACCTTTGGTAGCTGAGCGGAGTCGAAGCTTAGGTCGTGGTTAATAAAAGATACTAAATTGGGCTTTAGCCCAAAATTGAAAAATCAAATAGAGTCTGTCTGTAATGTATAATGTTTTTGATTTTAGAACAAGGAACATCGATTTATGATTTTAGAAGTACTTGAAAATCATAAATCTAAAATCGTTAATCCTTGTTCTTAAATAAATTATTTCAAAATTTACGGGTATTACGGACAAACACTAAATAATTTGTCCCGTTTTATATTTAATATCCCTTAAACTATAAAGTCTATGGCATCAGACAACAGAAGAATAGCAGTCCTTATCGACGGTGATAATGCCGAAGCTAACCTCATTGATCTTATACTAAATGAAGCCGCTAAATTCGGGCGGGTAACAATAAAACGTATTTATGCCGACTTCACAACTCAACACATGAATGTTTGGAAAAATCAACTGAACACCTATGCAATTCGTCCTATTCAAAAGTTTGCTTATACTAAAGGGAAAAACTCTACCGATAGCGCTTTAATAATTGATGCAATGGACATAATGCATGCAAAACTAGTCGATGGTTTTTGTATCGTTTCCAGCGATAGCGACTACACCGGAATAGCTCACAGAGTTAGAGAAGAAGGTCTTTTTGTT
>JAAXXA010000225.1 GCA_013334735.1 Bacteroidota bacterium | reverse complement strand
ACTATTGAATAATAATGTAAAGCTGTATTTATTACTTAAAACAAGCGAAAACAAAGCAGTTTCTTTCACTGATTGTTGGTTTACCGATAATGAAAGCGGTATATATATATCAAATACTACTGATGTAAAGGGAAAAGCCGAATTTAACCTGATAAGAGGGAAGAGTTATATTCTGAATACAAAGGATTCATCTAATTTGCTGGAGATAAAAATTCCAAACTCCGGTTCTTCTTTTATTACAAAAACAATAGTTTATAATCCTCCACTATTAAATAAAACCAATACAAATGCCTATTTAGATACTGTACGACAAAATTTAAAAACTAATCAGATTCCTACTGCAAACGAAAGTGTTATTATAATCAAGGTCATAGATATGAAAAAAAAGGGTTTGGTAAATATGCCGCTTAGCCTTACTTGCAAAAAAATAAAAAAAATATACCTTGCATCAACAAATGCCGAAGGAGAAGCAATGTTCCTTGTCCCTGCAAACAGAACGTATGAAATTGGAATCGATAATATCGAAAATTATAAACAACTTATTGTTCCCGAAATACCTGTTAAAAAAATTATGGGTTTTGCATATTTACCTACAAAAGTCAACGAAATTGTAAAAAATGATACTGTTATTCAATCATTACCTGCAAATCAGGAAGCTACAAGCGCAAGAATATATACACATGTTAACTTAAAAGATTTGGAGGGGAACTATTTGACCAATGAAGATATTTGTTTAGATGTTTTTGGAAGCGCTAAAGTTTATAAAGCTACCACTGATGCATTTGGAAATGCTGCTTTTCTTATTCCCAAAGGGAAAAAATATACTATCAATTTTAAATACGAAAGGGAAGTTAATAAATTTGATTATACTAATATTGATAAAGAACAAATCAGAGATGTGGAAATCGAATTTCAATACATGGGATCGGCAAAAATTGAAGAACATTATAAAACAGCGAAAAGAAATAATGATGGTTTTGTAACTGAATTCATGACTGTACCTGTTAAAAAAATTACATCTTTTGATAAAACAAAAATCAAAAAAACAATTTTGGGTTATAATATTAATTTTTCCGAAACGTCAGATTATATACCTTCTGCGGCTGTTATGAAAAATAAATTTTTTGTTGGGGGCGCCAGTAGTAAGGAGTTTTATTGTTTTAATACGATATCTCCTTTATTTAATTGGGGATTAGAACTTGCGGAAAGCGGTCAGTCTTCGGTAGTATGCGATTCGGATGTTGTACTTATTAATACCTACTCCTGCACTCTTTACGCTATTGATGCAAATACAGGTAAATTGTTATGGGACAAATGGCTGGGTTCTTCTTTATATTCTACTCCAACCCTATACAAAGGGAAAGTTTATACAGTTTATCCGAACGACATTTCTAATACCTTGAATGATAATTATGTTTTAGTATGTTTTGATTTCAGAAGCGGCAACATTGTTTGGCAAAAATGGATTGATAAAGATGTACTTGCTTCTCCCGTAGTGGTTGATAATAGTGTTTATCTGACAAGTCTCTCAGGAAAAATATATCACTTTGATGCTAAGGATGGTAAAAAATTAAATGAAACAAAAGAATTTGCAGTATGTCCTCCCACTGTTGCAGATGGTTTTTTATATGTTTCTGTTAAAAACAACATAGAACCTAAAAAGCAGGAATTAGCAATTTATGATGCTTCAACTTTAAATTTATTAAAAAATGTTCCTTCTGTTTCATCTTCATTAAACACCGATAACATTAATAGTTCATATACCGAAAGGATGAATTATAACGGTGCAAGGGTGGTTAATTATAAAGGTAAGAACTATCAGGTTACTGACGGGAAATTAGTTTGTTCAAGTGGGAAAGACGGGAAAGCTATATGGACTACAAATTTAAGTTTAGAACCTAATGAGAAAAATTTAGCTAATACTTCTGTTTCACCCGTTATTGCAGGAAATAAAATAATTGTGGGTAATTCCGATGGAAATATTAACCTATATGATCCGCAAACAGGAAAAATATTAAAGCAATATAACACTAACGAGTCTCTAAATGGTATGCTTGTAGTTAATAACGGATGGATATATGCCGGTTCCGAAGAAGGAAAGCTTGTAACCGTAAATACTAAAGATAATACTCTTACAGATTGGAATATGTGGGGTTACAACAGCTCTCACAATCCTGTTATTAAATGATGGAAATTCAAAAAAGATATTTGCCATTCTCTAGGAT
The DNA here is from genome assembly GCA_013334735.1 of Bacteroidota bacterium. Classification (GTDB taxonomy): domain Bacteria; phylum Bacteroidota; class Bacteroidia; order Bacteroidales; family CG2-30-32-10; genus JAAXXA01. The sequence continues at coordinate 3,314 of JAAXXA010000225.1, read as the reverse complement.
CAAGCGGAAAAGTTGGGGGATTGTGTTTCCTTACTAACTCTAAGCTATTGCTTTTAGACTTTTTTTCTTCATACTTTCTCCTAAGATGAGAAAGTATTGCAAAGAATCAGTGCAAAATTATGCTTCTTCGCTCTCTGAAATATTGCTAAATTCTATGCAAAGACATACTCCCCGAAAAAGGAATTACTTTGCAAGAATTTTACGCAATATTTCATTCACACTTACCCTAACCCCGCAATTTTGCAATGCCAGCGCTCTTTTCCTGCTAAGCAGGAATTAGGAGCTTTCAAAAATATAAGATGATTAAAAAAAATATTTTTATACTGAAGACAAAAAAACCTTTTGAATTAAATTGAAATCTTATTTCTGCTGACGTCAGTTTAAGTAGGATATATGTGTGTGGTATGTGCGCAAGACGGCGATTCGAAATTCCGCAAAAAAGATAAAGAATAAAAATTAGCACAAAAAGTATCGGAATTTCGGTGCCGGAACACGCATATATCCGGCAGGCAAGAGGGCAGGGAAGAAACCTTCGGCAGCAGAAAAGCTTTAGGTTCTTTTGGCTTTCAAAAGAACAAAAAATAATAATAACTTATGTTACGCAAAATAAGGTATATTAAAAATAGCGGGCTTCTCGATACAATTCCGTTCATCGAGTGTTTCGTACTTGCGAAAAGTATCGAGATGGACGGAATTACTCGAAGTCAGCAGTCTTATTGTTTATGTGAATCAAAGGTTGAATTTAAACATTCTAAGTGTTTAATTATCAATCGCACTGAGAGTAGTCGCTTTTAAGGTCACCCTGAGCGAAGTCGAAGGGTAATCTGGTGGTCATGGTTCGACTACGCTCACCATGACTGCGTTTTAATGTTTTTAATTGCAAAAATAATTTATTCAATCCTTGATTCGCATTGTTTATAAAAATGAAAAATATCATGAAAATATTTCTTTTGCGTAACATCAGATAATAAGTGAAACGTAAGTTTTTTATTGTATAATATTAATGTAACAAAAGCAGCCCACAACTTTTCCGCTTGACCCATTCTTTATACTGATAAAATCATAAACTTTAAAAATTTCTCTAAAACTCCTGAAGATTCTGTCATTTCTAGTGTTAACGAGAAATCTTTAACGTAAGACCTATTAGATTTCTCCTATCGTCGAAATGACAACTGTATTGAGTTTTAAAGAAATTTTTGAATTATTCAGATTCTATTCATAAAATCAATAAGTAGAATTATATCGTTGCAGGAGTTTGGCTAGGATTCATAATATTTTCTGCAATTAAATAACCATGAGCTGTAGCATAAATTATTGAACGGGTATGCCCTGAACAATCTCCAATAAATTTAAGGTTTTGAAGAAGATCATTATTCAATGAATTTGAATAAAATTTAATTTCAGGAGCATATACTAAATTATCAGGATTGGCAATGCCGGGAACCACTTCATTAAGTTGCTCTATAAAGTCAATAATACTTTCAATAATGCGGCGTGGGAAAGCCAGATTTATGTCGCCAAGGATATACTTATCATTTTCAAGTGTCGGGAATACACGGTAAAGATTTTTTGTACGCTTGGACGTTTTGAAATGGTGATATGTTTGTAAAATTACTTTTCCTTCGCCTGCAAGCAAATTCGACATTTTTGCAATGTAGGAACCATAACCTGTCGGGTCGTTAAAAGGCTCTGTAAGCTGGATAGTAACAAGAATAGCAAAGTTAGTGTTTTGACTTTTTTCTTTCAATTTTGCATGTCCGTTTACAGTAGTAAAATCTCCGTAATTTTCGAGAACTACAAAACCCGACGGATTGTTGCAGAACGTGCGTACGGTATAACCTGTCCGGCTTTTATACCTGATCTTAAATTCATACATTTCGCGATTCAGATCCTCCACGATATGGTTAGGAAGTTCGAAGCGAATACCTAAATCAACCTTAGTATTGTCGAGAATAAGTTCAGGATACTTTTTGATTATTGTTTTAATAAGTGGATGCCCGCTTCTGCCAACGCCCACGACAACATAGTCGAAAATTTCCGAATCGTTTATTTTTATTTGTCCGTTTAGCTTTTCAACAGTTGTAACATTGTAACTGAAATGAAAATGAATGTTTTTATGCGATTTGAAATTTTCATAAATATTGCTTAATACTTCTTTTAACTGGTCGGTGCCAATATGATAAAAATCGGAAGTTATAGGCTGAAATCCTTTTTCGTAAAATTTATTGAAGTATGGCGTTTTTCCAAAAGATTGACCTGTTTCAACATTTTTATTTTCGGTGTGGCTAATATAAAAGTCAACTAATTTTTTTTGTAAAACTAAGTCAATGTCAATATCACCGCCCATATCCTTTGATACGAAAAGTTTTCCATCGGCACGAATACCTGATATACTGGAAGAATGTATATCGCTGCTTTTTTCAAACACATGAATTTCATGTTCCGAATCTTTAATACGTTCAATAAAACCAATGGCTGCAGCGCCAAAACCTATAATAGCTATTTTCATTTATAAAATAAATTGGAAATTTGTAAAAAACTAATCACTAAAGTAAATATTTTTTGTGTAGAACGACTGTTAAATAATAAATTTGATTCAGAATTTATCAAAAATTCCTAAGCCGAAAAGCGCAAAATCATACTTAGCCGGGTCATTCGGGTCGAATTTTCTTAAATTTGAAGTAAGTTCTTCTGCCGCTTTCCAATCGTTTTGTTTTCTGGTTAGTAAGCCAAGTTTACGCGAAACATTAGCTGAATGAACATCAAGTGGACAGAATAGGGCAGAGGGCGGAATGTTTTTCCAAATTCCAAAATCAACGCCATGCTTGTCGTTTCTGATCATCCATCGCAAGAACATGTTTATTCTTTTGCATGCTGAATTTTTTTCCGGATCTGAAAAATGTTTCTCAACTCTTGTTTGGTGTGATAATGAAAAAAAAGTTTTTCTACATTCAATAATAGCCGATTTTATTGTTTTATCGCTACTATATCCTGAGTCAAAAAGTTTTTCTAATGAATGAAATTTTTTATATATCGTTCTTAAAGATTTTAAAAAGAAAATACAATCATCACCGTTGAATGTACGATGTACGAATTTCCTGAAATGATTAAAATCAGTGTCATTAGCGTTTATTATGAAATCATAAGGACTCATATCCATAAGATCCATAAGTTTTTTTGCATTTTTCACAATTGATACTCTTTGTCCCCATGCTATGGTAGCAGCGAGGAATGCGGATATTTCTATATCTTCTTTTTTAGAAAATAAATGAGGAATTGAAATCGGATCGGAAATAATGAATTCAGCTTTGTTA
>JAAXXA010000224.1 GCA_013334735.1 Bacteroidota bacterium | reverse complement strand
CAATATCTTGTTCAGGCTAACAGGGGGTATTCTGTAGCTTGTTCACAAAAGAAATTTGAATCAATGGAACCATATAAACCTGATATGATTCTTACTAATTGCCCCGGCTGCCCTATGTTTCTTGATAAATGGCAATATGCCATAGCCGAAATGGAAGGTAAAACTTATGGAACCGACGGACAAGGAATTCCTGTGTTCACTTACGAGGAAGTTGCAGGAATTGTACTTGGCTATAATCCATGGGATCTAGGACTTCAGATGCATCAAGTGTCCTGCGAACCTCTGCTTGATAAAATAGGGGTACAATATGATTTAACGAAAAAATACGATGATAAAAATGGCAATAAGCTTGGATTTCCAGAGAAACCAAATGTATTGAAATAAGTGCCTAAAGTTTGGAGTACTTAGAGTGCCTGAAGTATAGTCCGTCTAAGTACTTTAGGCACTCCAAACTCAAGGCTCTTATTAATGTTAATGATATAATTATGAAACAAAAGAAAGTAATAGTAATAGGTGGCGGAATTTCGGGTATGGAATCATCCACTTACTTGACATCCATGGGATACGATGTTGTTCTTATTGAACAAAAAGATAAACTTGGTGGCAAATTATTGAAGTGGGAAAAACTTTTTCCGACCATGAGTATGGGAAAAGATGTTGTGAATTTTTTGAATAAAGGTATCGACCTTGCCCAAGTTAAAGTTGAACTTAATGCTAAAATAATCAATGCAGTTAAAGAAGGAAATATTTTCAAAATAAATCTTGACGATGGACGGGTTTTTGAATCGGATGCTGTTCTTGTTACTACAGGATATGATGTTTTTGATGCCCGCAAAAAAGAAGAATACGGTTATGGAATTTACGATAATGTGATCACCTCGGCTGAATTGGAAGAAAAATTTTTGTCAGGCAACGATATTCTTACCAATTCAGGAAAAGTGCCCAAAAAAGTAGGCTTTGTACATTGTGTCGGATCTCGTGATGAAAAAGTTGGTAATGTTTATTGCTCTAAGGTCTGCTGTGTTACAGCCGTCAAGCAAGCTATCGAGATAAAAGAAAAAATACCAGGAGTGGACGCGTATTGCTTTTATATGGATTTGCGCATGTTCGGTATGCACTTCGAAGCGCTTTACAAACAGGCGCAGGAAAAGTGGGCTGTAAATTTTATAAGAGGCCGTCTTTCCGAAGCATGCGAAAATATGGATGGTTCAATAATGGTAAAAGTTGAAGATACTCTTGCCGGAAAACCTTTGCGCATGAATGTTGATTTACTTGTACTTATGGTTGGTATTGTTCCTTCTGTTGGGACAAAAACAATCGGTAAAATGATGGGGCTTAATTTTGGTCCTAACGGATTTTTCAAAAGCCTTGATCAACATAGTATGACAACTGTATCAAATGTTCCCGGTGTTTTCTTTGCAGGTTGTTGCGTCGCTCCGCGAACTATAAATAATGTTTTTGTAGATGCCAGAGCTGCTGCCTTAATGACATCAAGTTATTTAGAGGGTTATGATATTGAAAAAAGAATTCAGGAAAAATGAAAGAAATGGAACGCGGATAACACTGAAAATTATGATGAACACAGATAAAATAAAATCTTATGCAATCATAAATATTATGACTAGCGAGACAAAAATCATATTTAATCATAAGCAACCTGCGACATCAGCGTTCAGTTCAATTGCTTGAGAAATTAAGAAAGCAGAATTCAGGAAAAATGAAAAATTTCGGTTATTCAATAAATAAAGACAGGCAAATAGATCTTGATAAATCCGATCAAAGGATTGCTCTTTTTGTAAAACAACATGAACCTTCGATTAATATTTGCATTTCATGCGGTACTTGTACTGCAACATGTAGCGCAGGAAATTACACAAATCTTAATTTGCGCAAACTTATTTTATCGGTGAAAAGAGGTGATATTATCGAAACAAAGGCAGAAATTTCAAAATGTATGTTTTGCGGTAAATGTTTGCTTGCTTGCCCCAGAGGTGTTAATACCAGAAATGTTATATTAAAAATTAATCAGGCCATAGAAAAATTTTCCTTATGAATTTTCATCCTTTTGTAATACCGTTTTCGATTGGGTTTATTGTGCTAATATTTATTTTACTTTATAAATATTTTTCTCTATTTTATCGCCTTGATCATCAGGATAAAAGCAAAATATATAAAGGCGTTTTTAGTCTGAAATTTTTTAAAGCAATTAAAGAGGTATTTTTAGAAAGTCTTTTGCATCGTAAAATTTTCAGGGTTAACCCATTGCTTGGCTATATGCACACAAGTCTTGCTTTTGGATGGTTTCTAATAATTATTGGAGGTACTGTTGAATCGAAAGTACATAGCCACATGGCATTAAAGATGCCTTATGATCCTGTTTTTTTTAATTTTTTCAATACTGACCTTTCTATGTACCGATGGGCAAATGAATTCAATTTTATCATGGATTTTTTGCTTCTTATTGTGCTTTCAGGAGTTTGTTTGGCTTTTGTAAAAAGATTTTATTCAAAAGCCTTTGGTATGAAAAAGACAAGCGTTTTAAAACCTTTTGATAAAATTGCACTTTATACTTTATGGCTTATCTTTCCATTACGTTTTTTTGCCGAAAGTTTCTCAGCCGGTTTGTATAATAATGGTGGATTTTTAACTGGAACCGCAGGTGTGTTTTTCTCGTCATTCTTGCCTCTTAAAAACTTGCTTGTCCCAACATGGTGGGCATATTCTATTTCTTTGGGTGCTTTTTTTGTTGCATTGCCCTTTTCCAGGTATATGCATATTCCCACGGAAATATTTTTAATTTTTTTAAGAAACTTTGGAGTTAAAACGGATAAAATATTTTCTTCTTTTACTGAATTAGAAGTGCTTTCGTGTCCTCGTTGTGGTATTTGTTTAGATAAATGTCAATTGTTAAAATCAGCAGAAATATCCGATACACAAAATGTGTATTTCCTTCAATCATTAAGGAATAAACAATTAAATGAAAATAATACTTTCGATTGCCTGTTGTGTGGACGATGCCAGGAATTTTGCCCGGTTGGAATTAATCTCAATAATATAAGGATTTCGCAACGTAAGCATTTCTTTCCCGAAAATAATAATTTTGAATATCTCCAACCAATAGCTATAGCTACTCCAAAAGCGTCTGTTATATATTTTGCAGGCTGCATGACACATCTTACTCCTACAATTAAGTTAGCGATGACCGGAATTTTTGAAGCGGCAGGTGTTGACTATCTTTTTCTGGACAAAGACAGTAGCATTTGCTGTGGCAGGCCTTTGATGATAGCCGGTGAATACACAAAAGCAAACGAATTGATCGAAAAAAACAAAAAGGCAATAATTGAATCAGGAGCCAAAACACTTGTAACATCATGCCCTATTTGTTACAAAATGTTTAACGAAGATTATGATTTGAATATAGAAGTTTTGCATCATACTCAATATTTATTACAATTAACAGAAAAACAAATTATAAAAATCAATAAAACCAACAAAAAAGTTGTTTATCATGATCCATGCGAATTGGGACGTGGAAGCGGTATTTTTAACGAACCCCGTGAATTAATAAGCCACTTAGCCGATATAAGTAAAATAAAAGAAGAAAAAGAAGAAGCGCTTTGTTGCGGTGGAAGCCTTGGTAGTGTTAACCTGTCTTTTAATAAAAGAAACAATATCCGAAAAGATGTTCTATCTGTTTTACAGGAAGGTAATCCCGATTTGATAATTACAGCCTGCCCTTTATGTAAAAAAACTCTTCAAAATGGCGCCAATACCGAAGTAAAAGATATTGCAGAATTGGTGATGCAGAATATTCAAAACCAATAACCGGAATAAATTTGTTCATTTCTCAATTGGTTCGCCTCCGCCATGGCGGAGCGAATCGGTAAAATTTGTAATCAGTAACCGGTAGGACTTCATACTGATTACCGATTACTGATTACCGCTTTTGCCTTGTTCCTTATCCCTTGTCAGCTTTTTATAAACATTACTATACCTTTCAGCGCCATCTTTCAGAGAATAATATTTCTCAGCAAGCTTTCGTATTTTCCCTTTATCCTGAATTAAAAGAGCATCCATTTTTTCAATAACTAATGAATATTCCTCATCGCTAAAACTATTTACAAGCAAGCCGGCGTTGGAATCAGATAAAATTTTATCCACATCCCCAACACCGCTATTGCAGATTATTGGAATACCCATACCCATTATTTCCCCCATTTTTGTAGGTGAAGAGGCTTTTTTAGAAAAAACAGGTTTAATGAAAAAAATAGAAATCTGCGAAAGTGAAAGAAAAATAGGCACTTCATTTCTGGAAGCTTTTTGAATTACTAATCTGTCAACGGGAATTCCTTTATTAATAGCACTTTCCAGAATAAATTCAGGAGAATCGGAAGTGATAAATAAAAATTTTGCATTCTTTTTCTTTTTTAATAAAAGATTAAAAAAATCAAGCATTTCATCTAACATATACCAGGTACCAATAGAACCAAGATATGAAAGCACAAAGTCATTTTCAGTAATATTCAGTTTTTTCCTAATGTTTTCTTTTTTGATCTCGTCAACATTACTTTTGGTAAATAATTCCATATCGGCACAACAAGGAATAACCTCTATTGGCAAAGGTTGCCCTGATAAATTCCATTTTAATATTTCTTCTTTTGCATTATCGGTTAAACTTATAATATAATCGGAATTTTCAAAAAAAAGTTTTTCTTTTTTCTTAAAATATGAATAAACCAATTTGAATATAGGATTTTTTATGTCCCATATCTTTCCATCAATACGCTCGTCAGCCCAAAATCCACGCATATCAAAAATAAATTGAATCCCATATTTTTTTTTCATTTTCAACCCGCAAAGCGCCGAAATATAGCTGCGGCAATGGATTACATCTATCCCGTGTTCTTTAATTATTTTACTTGCCGTAAGGTTTATGTTGTGCAAATCAATAAGGGTAGAAATTATAGGAGGTTTTGAAGTATATTTTAAAGGGAACCATTTAATTCTGCTTTGTCTAAGTAGCTCTAAAATATTAATATACTCGTGTGATTTTGGCTTTTTTTTCTCACAACTGATCAGATATATCTCATGACCTTCTTTAATTAATTCATTAATATAAGGGATAACTTGTGATTGCCCAAGCTGATCGGTCATTCCATCATAAGAAACATATAGTATTTTCATTATTTTTTTTTGTAAAAATAAAAAATTTTGTGTTAATACATGCTTACATTATCTTTGCGTTTCGGTTTTAGTCTTCCAAAATATGTATAAGCAGCGAAATACAGCCATTACAAGTAAAAAATAATTAATCCTATATAAAATTATATGTGCGGAATCTGCGGATTTTATTCACCTTCAAAAATATTTTCAAGAGACGACCTTGAAAAAATGACTAAATCAATGGCTCACAGAGGTCCTGATGCCGAAGGTTTTTTTTACGAAAACAATGTAGGACTAGGTCATCGTAGGCTAAGTATTATTGATTTATCAAATTCTGCTAACCAACCAATGGTTTCTTGTAATGGCAGGTATGTAATTGTTTATAATGG